>JAPLUX010000179.1 GCA_026397455.1 Candidatus Aenigmatarchaeota archaeon
AGTTTCCAATCAATGTATCTTTTTCTTGTGTATAGGATAGAAACTGTGGATGTAGTTATCAATACTATGATAATAGCTGTATTGACACGTTTAGTTGTCCAGAAAGTTTTAACGACCTCAAAATCGTCTTGCTGTGATGCAGAATTACTTCCATACTTTACTCTTACTTCAAACCAATAACGACCTACTGTAATGTTAACATGGGATAAATCAATGTTTTTTTGGAAAGATTGTGTTGACTGTATGAACTTAGTCTCATTCTCTTCATAGATAATTTTATCAGTTTCATATTCTTTTATCAAATAACCTAAATTTGCGTTAAACCTCTTGTTGAATCCCATATCGTATAAAGTGATGTAGAACTTTGCTGTTTCATTGATGCCAACTTTTTTATCCAATGCTTTTACGACTACATCCAAGTAGACCTCTCCTTTTAGAGAAACAACTATATTCACAGGAATAGTTTGAGTTTTATTGTTGCCTATTATAGAAAGCTGTCCAGTATAAGTTCCTGGCTCAGCATCGTTCGGAATCTTAACATAGATGCTGGCTATTTCTTCTTTTCTAGGTCCTACTGTCAATATTGACCTACCCATACTAACAAATTTATTTATAGTTCCGATGATTGAGATAGAAACGTTTAGGTTTGAATTTAAGTTGTTGGTGATCCAGAGCGCATAAGTGTTCTCTTCCCCCAGATCCATTTGAATTTCTGTTAGGTTTGTTCTCAGACTGAAAAGGTCTTCAGGTGCTCCACAGTCTTGTGGACAGTTATCCCTATTTTCTCCTGTTTCACAGATATTGTTACCACATTGAGCTGTTGTTACACTACTCCCACCGCCTCCACCACCACCTCCACTACTTTGTTGATTACCTCCACCACCACAACATGTTGTATCGTACGCACAAGTTTCACCCCTATCACATACACCATCATTGGAATCGGCTGTATCTCCTAAAATGAAACCTGAAAGACTAGTAGTAGATACTGTGGTAATATGATTAGTCACAACAGGTGTTCCACCTAGATTAGTCCAACCACCAGAACAAGTCCAAGTTCCCCCAGTTAAATTAAAATTACTACATTTGTAAACATCCAAATCTGTTTCTCTGAAAGTTATACTGAGATCGTTTTTATAAATATTGACAACATCTGAGTAATTCATGGTAATATTTACGCTGCTATAATTTAGCGTACTTTTTATCACCAAAGTTTTAAGATAGTTTCTGACTCCTACTATATCACCAACTGTAGCAGTAAAGGTATCAAAATCTTTTATAGAATTCCCTGTATCGCTAGTTATGTTTACTCCCGCAAACTTAATTGTATGGTTGAACACTTTTGTTTCTATATCGTATAACCTTTTATGTATGGTGAAATTATATTCTGAGTTAGATGTGGTAGTACTATTGGTATGAATTGTAGAATTAGTTCCGTTTCTATAGAAAATAAATTCAACCGCTACTTTATTTCCATCCACATCTGTTGTATTTCCATAGAATTGAACAGTTGCAGGATATACCTCAAACCATCCTGTTGTGGTAGCTGTATTGTTTGGGTTAGTGTCATTCGCATAAAGTCTGAAATCATAATCTCCCAATTCAGTTAAATTCAAAGATATGTTCCAAACTCCATTTCTATTGCTTGAAGATGTGTTAGTTAAATTTCGAATAAAGTTAGTTGTTTTATTAGGGAATGTTATATTGACCCAAACACTTGTGACGCCATATAAATCATAAACATTGGCGTTAATGGTAACATTTTGAATGTATTGTTGAGCAGATGTAGCTGTAACTTGCAAGAATTCTGGTAGTTGATTATCAGAACTACCGAATATCATCACACCAGTCGAATTATCTTCTGGTATTGAGGCATTATAGAGTAATGTTAATGTTTGTGTTGATGTAGAATTATCACTTATATTACATTTTATTGTATAATTTCCTTCTGCTACAGCCGAATTAGAAATGTTCCAAGTGTATGTTGCATTTCCATTCGAACCTGTTAAGTTTCTTCCTATGCTGTATGTAGCAGTGGAATTGATGTACCAAAAATTAACAGGATAATAAGATACGTCTATACTTGTTGATAGGTTCAAATCTTTTACGTAACAAATTACGTTGTATGATTCTCCAAAAATTGTTCTATTAATTTCTTTGTCTTGGATGGGATCTTTTACATCAACGCTACTCCAACCATATATGTAAACCTGAACACTTGTTTGATTAGCATAATACGTATCTCCAGTAGCATTAGCTATTATGGTCAAGGTCTGCGGATAACATACATTTGGAAGTTGCTTGGTTGTATTATCTCCAGATGCCCTAGGGTTTAGCCAACCGAAACATGGTTCTGAGTTTGTATAATACCAACTTAAATTATAAGTTTGAGTTGGAGTACCGCAAGAATCTGAGACCGTTGAATTCAGGTTGACATTCTCTTGTTCATGAATTATCTGGTTGGAAAGAGGTCTTATTATAGTTACGCTCAAGTTGTCTTTCAACCTAGCATTAGTATGACTTTCATTCGATGTAATGTTGTAATATGAAGATGTGCCTCCCAAAAGAGTGACATTAACGATATAAACGCCTAGAGAATTTGAACAGTTGCTTGTCCAATTATTTGTCCAAGTATAATTGCAGTAACCAGAACTATTGGTTATGTTAGTAGCTTCTTGTATGCTATCCACATACCAAGTGCAGTTATAACCCGACACAGGAACGATATTGTTATTCTCATCGATTAATTTTGCAAAAAAAGTTATGTTGTTAAATCGAGTTACGTTTTGATTGATAGAAGATTCTGTAAAGTTTATCTTTAATTCTCCGAAAACATTCACAGTATAGTTAGTAGAATTTGTATCATAGTAATAATTATCTTGATAAGTTCCTCCCGTCCACCATTGTTGACCAGCAGAATAGGATGAATTTGGATCAAAATAGAAATTACAATGTCCTGTTCCATTAGTTGTTGTGGTGTTGGCAAGAATGAAGTTAGTTCCATCAGTAGTTACCCAGAAACTACAGTTTGCACCACTGACATTCTGATTCAAATCAGTATCGTTGACTACGACCGATAAAAATGTAGTGTTAGATCCGGTCTTGCTGACATTGGCGTTGTTACCTGCAATTGGTATAAATGATACATTGTGTTTCAAAACAGTTGGACCAGTATAGTTGGATGTGTTCTGCCAAGAATGATAAATATATTCTGTTGAAGAATTGAAATCTCTAAACTCAAACATGTAGTAGTTCGTCCCAACCCAAGATTTATTGGCAGTGTAATTAAACCAAACTGTTCCATTTCCAGATATATTCTTAGATTCTTTCATTTCCCAATTTAAACCAGCGGGTTTCAACCAGAAGTTAACTGTTACATTATCTATATCTGTATCGTTAACGAATGCAGAAAAATTGAAGTTAGTTATGTTCCATTTTCCTGATGAAGGTGTTACGTTTGCATTCGTCAATTCAGTAACATGATTTGTTGTGCCGTTAACAATGTATTTTATTGTCGAGGTATGAGGTTGTTTCCATTTGAAAAATTTACTCGTATTTTGTTCACACACATAAAAAACATCTATTCCTATGGTTTTGCTCTCATAAGTTGGGTTTGTTGAATTACAATCACTTGTCGAAGCGCCAGGAATTATGCTGTATAAAGTTCCGTTGTTGTACCATTCAACGTATAGACCTGAACCAGAAATATATTCTGCAGTTATAGTTGTATTTGAAGTGACGTTGTAGAAAATAGTTGTCGTTTCGTTCCAGATGGTAACATTCTTAGTCCAAACACCCCCAGTGATATTGTAAGAGGTTTCATTGGCATAAATGGGTATACCTGTACTCATAGAGTTGTCCCATAGTATATCAGAAGAAGGTAAAGAACCACCCGAATTTATATTCCTAGAAGTAGTCAAGTTGCATACATTCTGACTATCTATTGTTGTGTTAGAATAAGATATTCCACCAAAAGAACATGTAGTTGCAGCACTGTTTATTTTTACGTATCTTATTTCAATAGTGTTTGCAGGATTACTATAGTATGATATGTTTATTGATTGGTTTCCTATACTTTCATTCACGAGTGTGTTGTTTGTCCTTGCCCATGCATTTACGGTTTGATTAGAAATTGCTTCTGAAGCGTTGTAATTGTAAGTTATGTTTATGTTTGAAATTTGTAAATCTCCACTAGCATCTGAATGAAAGACAAAAGAAACGTTGCAATTTTGGGAAGCACAAGAGTTAAGGTAATCTTGAATTCCCTGAGCAAGACTAGAATTCGGAACATTAACAGTTTCTCTTAATACTGTTTGTGAATAAGACCATTCATAAGTACCATTATTCCCTATGTCGATAGAAACGTTGGTTGGGAAATACTGAAAGTTTAAAACATAAACATTTGTATCAAGAGATACAGCTACTGTCTCATTCAGAGGATTAGTAGTAATATCCCCTATAGCAACACCACGAACATTATCATTAGTTGTATAGCTCCAAACAAAAGATCCTGTAGAATTTAAAACATTTACTTTATTATCATTAGACCCTACTGCTATTTCATTTCCTGAGTCAGAAGTGATATCACCTATTGCGACACTGTAAACAGTATAACTAGTACCTATATCATATTTCCATTTAACATTCATAGAAGAATTCAACACGTATACAGATCCATTATTTAATCCTACTGCTATTTCATTTCCTGAGTCAGAAGTGATATCACCTATTGCGACACTCATAACAGGTCTCTCAAATGAGAAATCACGGATTAAATTACCAGTAGAATTTAATATTTGTACTGCACTACTATTTCCAACAACAATTTCATTTCCTGTATGGAAATGTTGTATCGGTGTTCCAACTCGGTGATGGCTTCGCTTTGTGCCTGCGCTTGGTCGCTTTGTGCTTGTGC
>JAPLUX010000088.1 GCA_026397455.1 Candidatus Aenigmatarchaeota archaeon
TAAAGCCAGCAATTCCATTTTTTTTTTCATTTTTCATCTTCTCCCCCGAATATGGGATGTAGCAAAAAAATCAAAGTGCTACTTGAAAAAACTGTTTTCATCTTTTAGCAACTTGCACCGAATGTTATTGTCTGACTATAAGTATCTGTTGGCTGTGGACTTGGAACTGTTAACTGATAACTAACAGTTGCAGTACCGGAAATACCAATAACTCCCATTGAAGTTGGTGTAGTTGTTAATGGTACTACATTTGCCCAAATAGTATCTGTCCATTGAGTCGCTCCAACTGGCATCCAGTAACCATCAAGTAAAGTGGCATACTTAGTTCCTACCCAATTGGCTCCACTTATTAATGGAGTAACTTGTACATTTCCTGTATTTGTTACTAATGTTGTAATTCCACTTTGCTTTACTGCTCCTGGAACTATGCTACCAAAGTCTGGACTACCTGATGTACTTATTCCACATGTTATTGGTACACATTGCCCATTTACACAAGTAGCGGTTGGATTTCCTACCGTATATGTTACCAAATCTGTTTCAAATAGATAAGTTGTTGGATTCCATGCTGTTAATGGTAAATTATTACTACCTGTCAAATCACTTGTTGGGACTATCCAAATCTTCGCACCTGTGCAGTGTGCATAACTATCCCACGTATTAACTTTGTTACAGTAGTCTGCTGGTGGAACAGCGTTCCAATCGGCTGGAATTGGCAAGTTAATGCCCAAATTTGTATCAATTGGTAAAGATATTCCGTTTGTCTGTGCACCTGTAAATGTTGCAATTACTTTTCCACCTATTCCAGTCCAAGTTGTAAATCTGTCTGCTGTATCTGGTTTATAAATTAATGCATAATTTCCATCAATCAAACCATGTGTTATCAAAGTTCCTTTGAATGTTGGACCTACTGTACCAAATGTCAAAGTTCCTGTTGCACCATTTGTTAAACATTGCCAAGTTGGAGTTGTAGAATCTTTTGCACATAAATTCAATATTGTTGTGGTACAATCAGACGCTGAATTACATATAATACCTGCAGTACCTGTTACTGTTGCTAAAACATTTGCTGCTAATAGTGTCATTGCTAAAACTATCGAAATTCCTAATAAAACTTTCATTTATATCATCCTCATTTTTGGGTATTTACTCTCACGAGCAAGACTCACGTAAGCTGCCTTGCTATACCGCCCCTCCTCGGCGGTCTCAAGAATTAAATGAGAAGAATTCTTTTTTCTTTGAGTTGTATAGAGCATGAAAATTATCGCAAGGGCAATTACCAAAATAACAATCACATAAGAATAGTTTGAGATTGAGGCAAAGAAGCCTGTTAAAGGCGAATCCTGTTTACTGCTTGTCTTGTTTTTATCAATGGGACTTGCTATGATCGTTATGCTCTTCATTAGCTGGATGTTTATCTTGACTTGGCCTGGTTGCCCTTCTTGCAAGGCATAAAGAAATCCTGTGATGTTCTGCCCTAGATCATAATCTGTAGGCAAAGATGCTGTCACATTGACATAGACAAGTTTCTTTGGTTCCAGGCTTACGTTTTGTGGGAAGGAAAGATACTTTGCAACATCGCCTTCTGCCCTTAGGCTGACAACAACCGTCTCATTACCATCGTTTATCAGTCCATAACGAGATGAATTGCTTCCGCCAGCAGCAACCGTAATGATTATCGGTCCTGCTACCTCTTGTAAAGCATTTACGTTTGCTGCTATCAGCAAACTTAACAGAATTCCTATAATAATTTTTTTCATTATTAGCAACCCTGTAAATGTACTACCAATTAGTAATAGAATCAGTTAAGCATTTAACGCTAATCATTACTAAATGATAGTAAATAATTTTCTATCTAATAGAAAAAAATATTATTAAACTTCCTGCTCGACTCCAAAAATTTATATATGAAAAAATGGGAATAAGAAACCTAAAGAATCGGATAGATTAGTAGGTTGTTTGTCATAAAATAATTCGTTCAGATTAAAAACATCGAATATTAACACTCGAAAGTTAACAGTTTATGTACATCAAAAGTTAACAAAAATAATAAATCTATGAATGCATTAAAGAGTTAACAGAACCGTATTAAAAGCAATAAAAGCTATATAAGTTGATATTATAATCATATAACGTGAAGAATATGCAAACAAAAGAACGATTACAAGATACAGATAATATGAAAATAATAGAAAAAAGGTTTGAAGTAATAACTGTAGCTAGATTTAGGGATAAAACTAGGATTAAAAAAGCTATGAAAATACAAGATGAAATAAGAAAGAAGACCAGAGGAGTGACAGGCTTAACTGAAGAGATTAGAAAGTGGAGAGATTTAAGGCATGCTCCTAGTTCTTTATACTTCTGTCATAGGTAAATGGTTCAAAGAAGAAACAAACAGTGAAATAGCATTAAAAATAAGGGAAGAATTCTATCAAGGAAAACATGAAATAGTCGTACCAGACCTAGTCTTGTATGAACTTTCTAATGCTTTAAGATACGATAAAGAATTCAATGAAGAGTTAAATATACATCAATAGATTCTTTGATAAATATGGAACTAAATATAGTTCTTCTACCGAAGAAATCATCAAAAACGCTATAAGTTTGGCATTAAAATACTATGTAACTGTTTATGACGCTATTTTCTTATCTTTAAGTCAGATAATAGACGCTACTTTTATAACAGCGGATGAAAAGTTATATGAAAAAGTAAAAAAATTGAAAAATGTAAAATTTTTGAAAGATTTTTAAAAGTATTAGAAAAAAAGAAATCATTCCTTCTCAGCAACCTCTATCTTCTTTAAGACTTCAGTAGCAATCTCTTCCTAATGAGTAGTTATTTCCAAAATAAAATCGTCTTTATGACTTTACAGAAATGGGTTTCATTTGTTCCTGAGCAATTCTTATCGCATAATGTTCTGATATGCTCGCGTCTATTTCTATCATTTTTCTCACTATCGGGTTCTCCTCGTTCAACTTATACATCTTGGATTTGCCAACTCTTCTTGTCATACTGACTATGTTAAACTCTTCGAGTCTTTTCCATATGCCATGCAATGTAGACCAACCAACTTCTGCATTCTTCGCTATGTCCGTTTTTGAATAGTCGAATATCCTATTCTCGAGAAAGAAAGAGATAACTCTTATGAAAGGTGTATTCCCCATAGCTGAGACGAATGAAGATTGATCTGATGTAGGTCCTCTAGACATGATTTCACCTTACTATAATAGTATAGTACAAATATATAAAGATTAACTTTTTATACCTGAATATTCAATTTAATGAATATGATAACTGATGAACAGATAAAAGCATGGATCTTGAACAAGATGAGAAGTCATCGTTTCATAGGTGGTAGGCATACTGACGTGAAAAACATCAGAAAAGGCGCTCCTCAAAAATACTATGATATCATCGATAAACAATTAGAAGAACTCAGAAAGGTTGGAATGGTTGTATTCTACGTGAAGGCTGGAGCGAAACATGTATCCTTAAACCAACACATGTTGAGAGAAATAAACGAATTTATAAGAAAAAATTATACGGAAATGATTTTCAGATGAAATTTTTAAAATCCATTGTTTAGACGGTAGTTTTAATGCAAAACTTTGATTCTGTTGTAAAATTAGCAAAAAAATATTCAGAAAAACTGAATAAGAAAAAGAACATCGTTTCAATCATTCAAATAGGCTCTTCTTTAAGGAAAGAAGACTTTAGGTCAAACAGTGATTTGGATCTTTTAGTTATATATGAAAATCCTGTAAAAAAGTCAATGGAATTTGATTATGGAGATGGTGTTGAAATAACTCTCATGAGATATGGCAAGGAGCAGTTTTTAAAATCGCTTGAAGAGGGGAATCCTGTTGATTTAATAGCCTTACTGTTCGGAAAGGTTTTGCACGATAATGGTTTCTTTGCTGAAATGAAAAAGAAAAGTTTCGAACCCACTGAAAAAACAATAGAAAAATGGATTCATACAGCTACATTCAACCTTATGGATGCTGCAACGAATTATTCACTTCCTACTTGCATTTGTTGTTACTTCAAGGCCCTTCACCATACTGCAAGGGAATTTTGTAGAGTGATAATACTTAAGGAAGAGGGAGAACTCCTAGAAGGAGATAAAGCTATTTTAGAGAAATTGAAAACCAGCCATTCGGACCTGTACCAGAAGTTCATGTTAATAATAGACGGAAGGAAAAATTATGAAAAATTTGAGCAAAAATACATAAAATATCCAAAGATAAAGGGTTCTGGACTTGGTAAATATCTCTTGGCAGCAGAGGATATCGCAATTAAAGCATTGAAAATCAGCATGGAGTTGAATGTTCCAAAAATTAATGAACTCATATCTCATCTCCAGAAAAAGTATAAGATTGACCATTATCACAGTTTTTATATTATACCAGAGCGAAAAGAGATGACTTTGCATCTTGTTTTAAGGGGAAACAAATCAGGGTTTTTTCGGTATAACTTGAAAAATGGAAAGTTGATAGAAGCTTATATCCCTTTTTCTGATTAATATCAAATGATGACAGAGGTTCCAAACAAAATCTAAAAAGTTTCATTTAAACTATTTGAAAAAAAGAAAAAAGAAATCATTCCTTCTCAGCAATCTCTACGTTCTTCTTTAAGACTTCAGTAGCAATCTCTTCCTAATGAGTAGTTATTTTTAGAGATAGTCGGATGTTATTAATGTAAAAGAACGAAAAATTATTTTAGAGCAAAAACTTCAATGTTTTTTGCATTCACGTTATATTTTTTAATCAGCCCTACCATTTCATCCTTGTATCTTATAGGAATCATTACACAGCTCTTTCCCGTCTTCTCTCCATTCCATTCAGCTATCAATCCTTTATATTTTTTCTCCTTACCCTTAAAACCATAAATCTTGTTAAGAAATGCCCCTCTACTTTTCCCTATTCTATCCCAATAAAATATTATTCTATGTTCTGAGCCTATAGGCTTTTCCTTTGCTTCAAACCTTCCCCATAGAACTATTCCAGTACTCGCTATACTCCTGTGTAATTCTTTCCATTTTTTAAGTTCGCCAACTTTTACACTTATTTCATTCTCTATGTCTTGAAGTTTGAATAAAATTGCCTCTCTACTCTTATAAAACTCTTCTATAATATTTTCAATTTCTCCTTTGAGGTTTTTCTTAGTATCTATAAAAATATCCACATCACTTTCTCGTGTTGCCTCTCCTTTTGCTACAGACCCATAAAGGATGATATTATCTATGTCTTTGATCTTATCACTTAATTTTCCGAGTAGGAATGAAACAAAACTTGAGGCATACGCTTTCATGTTATTTTTCAATCACACCACCAACTTCCTTTTCTATCAAATTTTTAAGCTCTAAAAATTGATTTATTTTATCTTTCAACAATTCTTCTTCATTCACAGGTGAACCATAAAACATATCATCCCTCTTTTCCTCTACGCTTTTTTGCTATATTTAGAATTTCGTCCAAGTTTTTCACATCATCAGGCGATATTGCTATTTGATTCGAAAGTTCCTCTTTTGCATCCTTCTTTTTAAAAAAAGTATGCTTGATTCTTGAACCACTCTTCATGATTCCAAGTTTATGGAAATATATCTCTACTAGTTCAGAAATTCCAAGAGACAACATTATTGCTAACCTTCTCTGATGTTTTAATAGACCTCCGGGATCTTTGAGAGCGCTTTCTATCTCATCTAAAACTTCTTTCAAGCTCTCTATGTGTTTTTCAATTCTCACTATCTCTATTTGCAATTTTAGGTTTGTGAGTTTATAAGTTTATGTGACATTTGTCTTAAAATATATGTGACATTTGTCTTAAAATATATGTTAATAGAAATAAGTCAACAATCATCATCTTTAAAATAAAGTTTGACAGCGTCTATAAGGTTTTTAACAGACTCTTCCCTGGTTTTTCCTTGACTGACAAGTTAGGCTGACCTGTTTATGGACTAGGAAGGAATCGAACCTTCAACTTCTGCATATCGGACAGATGTTTTACCATTAGACTACAAGTCCTTTCTGTTTTAGTCGTAGTTCTGGCACGTAATTATGTTCATCATAATTATAGCAAAAGAAGATAAATGATTCGTAGCAAGTTGTTCTTTGTTAGATATCCTTTATCTTGTAGTTATCTTAATCTTTTCAGGAACTCTGACTTCTTCAGATGATTTTTCAATCAATGCCCAGGTATTATCGTTTTTATATTTTTACAGCAATAGGTTTCATTTCCATCTCGACAGCCTTAATACCAAGAGCCCATACTAATTCTTTGATCTTTCTGGTAACTTCATTACTTTCATTTAATTTGTACATCTTTGCTTTTCCAACTTTTCTCGTAACTTCAACTACACCGTTGCTCTCTAGGGTAAAAAAATACTTATAGAAAGTAACTTTACTTATACCCAAACCCTTTATCAGCTCTTCTTTCGAGTAGTCAAACAGTGGGTTATCTATAAAAAAATCTATTATTCTGATTATCGGTGAACCACCAAACGTTTCTACGAGTATAGTCTTATCGTTCATATAATTTTCTATGGTAGAAAAGTATAAATGTTTATACCTAAAAAGTTCAAAAATTAAACTATGCAAACAGATGCTGAAATCAAGGACTTAATACTACACAAGTTGTTTATGCGAAGATGCTGGGGTGCTAAGCATACATCATTCGAAAATTTGGATAGGGGGTTCAAACCTCAAGAATTGGGTAAAAAAGGATATAAGAGAATCATGGATATGGGAAAAGATTTGATAAGAGAAAATTTGCTGCTATCTAAACCAACATATTATGGATTGGAAGTTTCTTTGAATCCTAAACAAAAAGATATAATACTCAATAAGATAAAAAGATTCTTTGAAACTTAAATTTCATTTTTGGAACAAATATGTTCCATTTTTGGATTTAGTGTCAGTTTTCTGTTCATGGAATAGGCATTGCCTAATAAGTAATAAAAATTAGCGACTTTTTGTGTAAACTTAAATTCTGCCTAAAAAGTAAATTAAAAAACAAACTTATTCTTGAACTTTCATAATAATTTTATGCCTTCAGAAAGATATGTTGAAGATAAGATTAAGAATCTATTCAAAAGTTTACTTCAGTTTGAAGACATAAAGGCTGATATTCCTTGTGATGGCAAGAGAGCTGATTTAGTTATTTACAAAGATGAAAAACCATTTATAGTAATAGAAGTTAAGAAAGAATCTATTGATCCAACAGATATAGAAGTGGTAAATCAAGCTTCTCATTATGCAAATAGCTTAGGTTGTGAATATTTTTGCACATGAAAGGTTAATTAAGGATATGAATTGGGAATAGTTAGGTTGGGTAAGATGGAATTTCATACAAACCTTCATACAGATAAATGTATTTTAAATATATTTACTAAATAAGTTATGATGCCCTTGAATATTTATTCTAGGAGTAAGAGGAATATTGCAAATGAATTCTATAGAGAAAATATAGTGAAAGTTAGTGTCGAAGAACTAATAGGTCCGCTTAATGAAATCGAAAAAAATAT
>JAPLUX010000106.1 GCA_026397455.1 Candidatus Aenigmatarchaeota archaeon
TTGTTCTCGCTTGGGATTCCCATAAAAATATTTGTTTCTGATTGTCATTCCAAGGTTAAAATGTTGGGAAATACGAAATTCATCGGCTGTCATTTTCTTTGCAGCCTCCTGTAATGCAAACGGACATGTTTTGAGAATGTCTGTAAGTATTTCGTCCACTGTCGAATAACCAACTTTCTTCATTTTTATTTCCCCTCGTATTGTAATATCAAAATAATTACTTCATTAAAAACATATCCTCAGACCTTTTTTTTTAATTTTCAGTATCCTATCTATTGAATATTTCGTAAATAATTATTCATGCTATTTCCAATGTTTAAAATCAAGTCTATAATTTTTCCACGAATGGGACCAATAATTTCATCTGACCACATTGCAGGATATGTATTTCCTTTATAGTCAAATCCTTTGAATTGAATTGCATTTTGAGAAAAAGGTCTTTTTGAGTCAACCTTCCAATTATGGTCAACAATTTTTTGATGTTTAATAGTGTTCACGAATGCATCAATGTATTTGAATTCATCAGAAGTGAGGAGTGATTCAACTTCATTAAAAATGTTTGTATCTATAATTTTTAAGTCATTTTTTATTACTTTCAAATACACTTTATCTATCGGATATCTCCCGCTCAATAAAGACTTATTAATTATTTGTGCCAAATTATCAGCAGTTGAATGTAGTATCTGTGCAACTGATTCGGTTTGTGATTTTGATTCTATTTCAGTTTTACCCCATAATGAACCTCCAACTTCTATGGGTTTTCTTCCTGATGTTTCATACATTTCATCCCATACTTTTTCCGCTCTTTTTCCATGAAGTTCTGTCTGGTGTAACTTACTACGAAGAGAAACTTGAAATTCGATAGAGAGAGGATATCCTTTTGTTCTGCATAAGTTGTTAAATTCCTTTAAATCCTAGGTCATGTTGTGGAATTCTAATCTGAGTATCTAATATTTATATCCATCGAAGAAGCTGATTAGAAACGGATTCCAACTATCTCATAAACAATCTCAAAAATTAATCAGGGAAGATATTTAAAGAATGTAAGAGCAAATTAGAAAATTTGTCAGGTCAAAATATAAAGCTGAAAAATCAGTTATCATTTGAACAGTCAAGTTAATATGTTTGTCTCTTATTTGCTATATATGGAAGTGTGAAATTCTAATTGGAGCACCTGATATTTATACCTGCCGAAAAAGCTGATTAGAAACTGATTCCAATTATCTCATAAATCATTTCAAAACAGAGACAATACAATATATAAAGAAAAAGGGGGCAAAATAGAAATTTTTCATAACAGTATCGCCTTGTCTTAAAACTTCTTTTTAAATCATTAATAATTTCCAGAGTAAAATTTCAAATCGGAAGGAATATATAATAAATAGTTTATCTTGTTATTTAGAGGTTTGTTAAAATGGTAAGATATTGGATAATTGCTCCTTATGATTCAACAGAAAGGAAATATTTTGACAAGGCATGGAACTATGATTTAAACAATAACACTATCGCAGTTGGATGGCGTAAATTAGGAGATATTTCACAATATAAAAGCAAAGAAGAAATTCGTAAAAAATTTGAACAAATATATCCAAATGATAATCCTTCGAGCATCACTCGTGATGTTAATACTATCTGGAGTTTCTATCATGATATTTCTATTGGTGATATCATAATCGCCCGACAAGGCAGAAAAAAGATAATTAATATTGGGCAGGTTACGAGAACTGCATATCATAACGAGAGTAAAGGAAAAGAACGAACACCCATAGGTAATTGTTATCCGAATTTTATTGGAGTTGGATGGGAAGGAAAAAATATAGAATTTGATAGAATGGCTTTTTCATTTTATACTATGTATGAAATTCAAGAATCAAGATTTCAGGAATTACTTAAAGGGAAAGTATCTACCGATGAAGACGAAACGCCTGAACAACAGACCGATGAACAAAAAACCGAACTCTATTTGGAGAAATATCTTGAGGAGATAATTGTAAGAAATTTTAATGCATTATTCAAAGGAGAATTAGAGCTTTATACTGATGAAGAAGGTAATATCGGTCAACAATATCCAGTTATAGGAAATGAAGGTCGACAGATAGGAAGGATAGACATATTGACTAAAAATCCGAAATCTAATGATTTTGTTGTTATAGAATTGAAAAAAGGCAGGGATGCAGGAGAAGTCGTAGGTCAGCTTCTTGGGTATATGGGTTGGGTAAAAGATAACTTGTGTGAAAAAGACCAAGGAGTTAAAGGATTAATTATTTGTAAGGATAAAGACGAGCGTTTAAACAATACAGTGAAAATGGTTAACAATTTTATCAATATAAAATATTACAACCTTGATTTGAAGCTAAAAGATTAAA
Source organism: Candidatus Aenigmatarchaeota archaeon (assembly GCA_026397455.1). Lineage (GTDB taxonomy): Archaea > Aenigmatarchaeota > Aenigmatarchaeia > CG10238-14 > CG10238-14 > JASEGC01. The sequence goes on from JAPLUX010000106.1 coordinate 2,367, forward strand.
ACAGATTTCTCTCAATAGATAGAGTTTAAATTAATCCACCTCGGCATATCAGGTTCTCGGTTATTCCATTCTGCAATCGCACCAGAGCGAGACACAGGATACTTACGACATGCATCCCAATATGGGCGTTGAATTTCTCCATGTTATTCGCCTGGATATTCTTTATTTCGGTGTGGCGTTTCTCCCACCCGTGACAATGCTCTATTAATTCACGGACGATGTATCTGTTTTCGTATGCAATGGGGTCTTTCAGATACATGGAAAACACTTGATTGTGATAGAAACGCTCCAGAACCTCGGTTTTATCGTGCATCATAAGGAACCATTTCATGCAGGGGATATCCGCATCAATTTTGAAGAAATCTGATTGCCAGAGTTTCTGGTACTGTCGCTTTAATTCCTTTATATCTCAATTTTATTTAGCTAATTTTATATGGTTTTCAACCCTTATCTACTCTCCTGGAAGGTGGGTGAAACTACTCCTATAGAATTGCTTTCCAATAAGTCTTTTTTTATAGCGACCCTTGGTATCAAAATACACCCTTTTTTCATACACCATTTTTGTGTAAAAGTTTCATCTTCGGAATTTCGTTGAGATATAGAAGCCCACATATCTTGATATTTTTTAATCATTTTCCAACCATATGAATCAACATTCATATAGTATGCCTTGGGTGGATTTACTTTAAAATTAACTATTAACTTATTATGAAAATGTTTTTTATGATATTCTAAAGTTTTATTTTCGTTAAGAGTATCAGATGGAAAGAACACGTAAACATGAACATTATCAATACGTTCAATTTTAGAATATAATGCTTTTAATCCAACAATTATAAAAATGATTCCTACTATAATCCCAATAACAAATACCAAATCAGAGAAAGATACAATTATGCTTGATGTCAATAGATAATTCCAAGACCAATCAAGAAATCTATCAGATAGATTTTGTATTATTGTCCCAAGCAAAAATACTACCCCCACAATAATCCACTTATTCTTAATCCATTCCCACATAAATATGGAATGTTATGCGATATATATTTAAGTTTCATCCAACATATCTTCAATTAGAATCCTTTTCCAATTAGCTTTTCAAAAAATGTAAAAACATACAGAAACACTTAAATATCATGATTCTTGATTAGAATTTCACAGAAAAAGACATTATTTTTAAAGAAACATTTATCTATCCATATCTGATAATATCTCTTGGGGAGTCGAATAAAGATAGATAATTCCCAGACTT
>JAPLUX010000043.1 GCA_026397455.1 Candidatus Aenigmatarchaeota archaeon
TATTGTAGCAATTTACACAGTAGTTTACTCCTATTTTGAGTACCAGAAACAAAAAAATCATAAATAGACAAAAAATAAATTTTAGCCATGTATCTTCTTTCCTGTATATCGATTTGAATATATGAAAAAATGAAGAAATAATCAATTTATAACCTATTTTAATCTTTAAAGACTAATTCTAAAATATGCCTGAAGAACCCATAACCTTCGAATTCATAAGAAAAGTGCAAAGAGATGAACAAGGAGAGCCTAAGATGTCTAAAATACCAGAAGATTTCTACCAGAAGGCTAAGGAATACTTGAACCAGAAGAGAAAACTCTCAGAAAAGCATACAGACAGGAACATATCATTAGAAGTGAAGAATGTGGAAATGCTTTTGGAAGACATATACAACAGGAGAGAGACAAAAATCGTCAATCATGCCATCATAACGGTTAGGACAGACATACCACCACAGAACCTTATAGGGGACGAAAAAGAGTTTTTTGAGGTTGTTGTAAACACTTTATCGAAGCAAAGAGATAGAGTTTTAAGTTTATTATTTAAAAAAACTAAAGAAAAAGAAAAGGAACAATTTGATACTGTCACTTTCAGGGAAGATGTGGAAGAATTCATTGGTGTTGACCTAAAAAAATACGGCCCGTTTAAGAAAGGTGACACGGGAAGATTACCGAAAGAAAATGCTGAATTGTTCATCGAGAAAGGTGTTGCTAAAAGAGGTTGAATTGAATGAAAGTACCAAAAACCCAAAGGATATACTGCCCATATTGTAAGAAACATACTGGGCATGAAGTAGAAGTCACGAAAAAGAAATCAAGAGGTAAGATGAGACAAGGGGAGAGAAGATTCAGGAGTAAACTAAAAGGCTACGGTAGTTTTCCAAGACCTAAACCAGATTTTGAGAAAGCGACAAAGAAAGTGGATTTAAGGTATAAATGTAAAGTATGTGGTAAGAAACATACAAAAGGCCAAGGTTTTAGAGTTAAAAAATTTGAGATTGTGAAGGTGTGATTATGGAACCAGAAAGTAGATTTTTGAAGGTTGCTTGTATGAAATGTAAGAATGAACAGATTATTTTTAACAAGGCTTCTAACGATGTGACATGTCTTGTCTGTGGCAATTTATTGGCAGAAGCAACTGGTGGGATGAGTATAATCAAGTCTAAAATACTTAAAGTTCTTTCATAGAACCAGATATATTTTTGTTCTTAACCAACCAAAATTGATATCATGTCAAAGATGGAAGAAATACAAAAAATATGCCTTAACAGAGGTATAATATTCCCAACCGCAGAAATCTATTCGACAATATCTGGATTTTTTGATTACGGTCCTGTCGGTACTCTACTGAAAAGAAAGTTCATCGATTATTGGAGAGAGATTTTTGTCAAAAATGAAGATAACATTCTAGAAATGGAAGGTAGTATCATCCTTCCTGAAAAAGTCTTTGAAGCTTCAGGTCACTTGAAATCCTTTGTCGACCCTATAACTCAATGTTTAAAATGTAAGAGCATCCAAAGAGCAGATGATCTGATACAAGAGAAAACTGGAAAATTCGTTGAAGGAAAATCTGTGAAAGAACTGACAGAAATAATCAACAATGAAAAAATAAAATGTCCGAGATGTGGAAGTCCTTTAGGTGAAGTAAAATTATTCAACCTGATGTTGAAAACAGATATAAGTCCTGTCGGCGGTCAAACAGCATACCTTCGTCCTGAAACCGCTCAGAATATTTTCACTTCTTTCCAAAGACTTTTCCGTGTGGCAAGGTCTAAGTTACCGTTTGGTGTCGCTCAGGTCGGACGTTCATTCAGGAATGAGATATCACCAAGACATTTTATAATCAGGGTGAGAGAGTTCAACCAGGTTGAGATAGAGATGTTCTACGATCCACAGAACGCTGGCTGCAAAAAATTCGATGAAGTAAAGGACAAGAAAATAGTCATACTGACAAGAGAAGCGCAGAAGAAAAACTCAAAACCTTTAACGATGACTGCTGAAGAACTCTTGAAAAAGAAAATTGTCCCTAGCGAATGGCTCATTTATTTTATGGCTAAAGAATTCGAGTTTTACAAATCTCTAGGAATTCCTGAAGATTGTTTAAGGTTCAGAGAAATGCTCAAAGAAGAAATCCCGCATTACTCGATAGGGAATTATGATTTAGAAATAAACTTTGAGTTTGGTTGGAAAGAGACAGTAGGCAATTCCATCAGAACAGATCATGATTTGAAAAATCATATGGAAAATTCTGGACAGAACATGATAGTAACAACTGAAGACAACAGAAAAATTATTGCTTGGGTTGCTGAACCGAGCTTCGGTATAGATAGGACTATTGCTGGAATATTGTTGCATTGTTTTGTTGAAGACAAACAAAGAGGATGGAACTGGTTCAAGTTTCCAGTGAAAATAACCCCTTACCCTGTCGCTGTATTTCCATTACTCAACAAGGATGATATACCGGAAAAAGCAAGAGAAGTCTATAACATGTTGAAGAAAGAGTTTGATGTCTTGTACGATGATAGTGGTTCAATCGGAAGAAGGTACGCTAGAACTGATGAGGTCGGGACGATTTTTTCTGTTACTATAGATTATGATAGTTTAGAGAATGACACTTGTACTGTTAGACATAGGGATACGACAAAACAAGTGAGAGTTAAGATAAAGGATCTTATTTCTATCATCAAAAAATTAATAAATGAAGAAATTGAGTTTGAGAAAGTTGGAACTTTATTGAAATAATACTTATTCAATTTTTATCTTACAAGAAGTAGGTAACTTCAACTGAGCTCTCTTCAAAGCTTTTTTAGCAACTTCCAAATCTTTCTTATCGACTTTCAGAACGAACATTTCCTGATTCGCCCTTATCTGCACAGCCCTTCCAACCGGTTTTCCGAAAGAATGGCTCATTCCGCTGGAGAACCTGTCTGCACCAGCACCACAAGCCATAGAATGTTCACGTAAAATTTGATGCGGAAAAACGAGTACTTTCATGAAAAAATTCTCAGGGCTTAAAACCTTTTCCAATAATTTATTTGACACAATCCTGGCTGCTTCCAAGGCATTATCCCTTATCTGTATTGCATGTTCGGAAATTAACCAAAGAGTCGTATCAAACTCTTTATTCTTGTTACCCATCTCGAATATGTGTATCTTGACAAAGGGTACACCGACCACATAACTTAGCTTTGGTTTTTTCTGTGATACTCTAGTGTAAGGTCTTTTCAAAGTTCTTACAGTCCTTCCAGGTCTTAGAGTCATAACATCTACTTCCTAATCTTTTTTAAGTTATCTATATAAGCCTTACTATCATCTCCAATCCAATCACCGACATCATACTTTATTATCTGGTCTTTCTCATTCATAGTAACTATTTCCTTTATTCCAGCGTTTATCAGGACTCTTCTACATCTTGCACAAGGTAAACCATGCGATATCCTGCCATCAGAATGCATTCCAAACAGGTACATCACGCCACCGAAAACTTTAGAACCATGTCTAGCGGCATTTATGACAGCATTTTCTTCAGCATGCACAGAGGGACAATTGTCATAGGATTCATACGGTTTTTGTTTTAAAACGTTCCTTATGCATTCTCCTACTTCATTGCAGTTTCCAACGCCTCTGGCTGGGCCTGCGTATCCTGTGCTTACGATGGTATCGTTTGTGACGATAATCGCACCAAAACCCCTCCTCATCTGCAAACAAATAGATCTTTGTGCGACTGCTTTGGCAATCTGCAGGTAGTATTCGTCTTTAGATGTTCTTTGATTCTTCATGTCTTTCACTTGATATTTTATTTTAACGAATTTATAATCTTCAAGATATCTTCGTGGACATCTTTTATATTCTTTTCACCGTCTATAACAAACCATTTTCCAAGGATATTTTCTTTAATTTCAATGCATTCTCAAAAGAAAAACCGTTTGCACATTGGTAAGCGATTGTGGAAGTGATGTAACGGTCAGCGATAACAATTTTATTCTTCCCTAAACCTTCTTTAATTATCGGTACTGAATTCAAAACATCCATGGCAAACAACAAGAATGCTTGTTCTGTTTTCAGATTAATTTTACCATCAAGATAATCACGGATTGATTGACCGATTTCAGTTTCATACTCAGGTGACTTGACAAAAACACATGGAACATTTTTCTTCTCAAAAAATTCTTTTAGAAGATTAGTTTGTGTTGAACCTCCGGCTCCATCAAGTCCTTCAATAACACAGAATAAACCTTTTTTCATACTGTAGAATATGAATTTTAATTACTTAAATTGTTTTAAAAATTGTTGAGCGTTAAACTTAAATCTCTTACCTTTTACATCATTTATGAAAGGATATGACATCAATGGAAGAATACGGCATAAAACCAGAATTTACTTGCTCTGAAGATGGAATTGAGTTTCCTCTGGTTGAAGGAGGAAATGTACA
>JAPLUX010000154.1 GCA_026397455.1 Candidatus Aenigmatarchaeota archaeon
TTTCTTTTTTAGATAAATTAATAATTCCTTTGCACCCGGTAGCAATATCATATTTTTTTCTGAAAATTTTTTATAAAGCCTGTCTTTCTCTCTAGTTAATTCTTTTGTTTGTTCATCGGTTATATTTTTTCCTTTCTCTTGAACTATTTGGTTTATGATTTCTGGTCCTTTCATTCCGTATCTTTTAGCTATATCATTTTCTACTATCTTGATTCCAATCTTAGATAGGACTTTTGTATAGGCCTGAAGATATGAGTCAAAAGTTTCTATTAATACGCCATCTTTATCAAAAATTACTGCTTTCATGATTTCACTCTTCTAAAATTTTCTTTAACAATTTTTTAGCATTATCTACAAGAATCTCAATTTCTTTTTTTGTTGCATTGTTCACATGCATCCCACAAACACATATTACTGGTAATTTTTTCTTTAAACAGATTTTTTCAGTTAATTCTCTAGCTATTATTTCTTCTTTGTGTCCTTGCACATTAATTACCTGAGATGTACATGAGAAAGTTTTACCATTCATCACAGGTTCAGAAAAGACAATGCTACCGATATGTGAAACTTCTCCACCACCGATTATAAAAATAATACCGTTGTCTAATGTTTCTTCTTTCAACCAGACTTTATACTTTCCTTGACCGACAGAAATCATTTTTTTTCGCCGACTATAAACGCTTTTTCAAATTTATCCCTTTTCATTCCAAAGGGAATCGTTGCATCGATACCAACTTTACATGTAAGTCTTCTATCAGTTCCTGGTAAAGTTTCTTGACCGACTGTAGATGGGTCGATACTACTGCCTTCTTCTTTTTTCGTCATAGTCTGTTTGTCTGCTTGAAACCTTGTACAGATTGCCCATTCAACTTCTTCTGGGTTGAAAACATCAATGTCATCATCCACGACCACACAATGTTTCAATGATTTATGTCCACGGAATGCGGCTTCCAATGCTTTCATCCCATCATCGGTTTTTTGTTTTTTTATCGAAATGAAACAATGTAACCAAGAACATCCGCCTGTTGAGATGTTGACTGCTCTTACTGGACACATTTTCGATACTTCATTATATATAGTGGGTTCCCTTGGCATACCCATCAATAGTCTATGCTCGTTGCCGCCTGGTAGGAGTGCATGATATATTGGATTTTTCTTGTGCCAGATTCCATCTATCTCTAGCACAGGTTGCTTTCTTACGACATCATAAGTTCCGCTTATATCAACGAACGGTCCTTCATCAACCATCTCTTTTGTTATCCTTCCTTCGATTATTATTTCAGAATGTGCTGGCACGAGTAAATCATTTGTTTTGCATTTAGTGACTTCTAGCGGACGCAAAGAACTCATGATTTTAAACTCATCTATATCACCAGCAGATACAGCGCCTGGTATCAAGACTGATGGATCATGTCCGATGAAGATTGAGATTGGCATGTCCTTAGGATATTTTTGACAGAACTTGAAAGTGTCCCTATCGCACAGTCTTATCACCATTCTGTTTTTGCCAAGTTTCATCATTCTATGGAAGCTGACGTTCAGCCTTTTACTATCAGGATCTCGAGAAACAACAACACCTGAACTGATGTATTCGCCGCCATCCCTCTCACAAAACTTCATCAAAGGAATTTCATCCAAGTCTTTTCCTTTTACTTCATAACATGGGGCATCATCTATTATGTTATAATCTTTTGGATTCCTAGTTGCATCTGCAATCTTGAAGGATAATTTTTCTCTGTTGGTTCCAAGCCAGGATGCCATCTTATCTCTGCTACCACAAACGCCACTCACGATCTGATAATTGTATCCTTTAATTTTTTTAAAAAGAATTAGCGATTGGTCTTTTTTTATCATCAACGGTATTTTGTTTTTATCAGTTTCTTTTTCGATGATCTTCGGTTTTTGCGTTTCCAAAAATTCATGCAAACTCATTCTTTCCACCTCTTGAAAAGATTATTTTCTATTCCCAACAAATCCAAAATCTTGCCGACAAAAAAGTTTGTTATGTCTTCAACAGATTTTGGTTTGAAATAATAAGCGACGTTCAAAGGCATTATCATCCCGCCAGCCAAAGTTACTTTTCTCATGTTTTCTATGTGTATCAAATTATAAGGAGTTTCTCTGACACAGAGTATCAGTTTTGTTTTCATCCTCAGACAGATATCTGCTAGTCTTGTTATCAAATTGTCCGAGTATCCGTTTGCAACCGCAGAAAGAGTTTTCATCGAGCATGGGCATATGACTAATGCATCTATTTTCTGTGAACTGCTTCCCAATGGTGTAAAAAAATCATCTTCTTCATAATCTGGTTTTAATTTTATTTTTGTTTCCTCTTCCAAAGTTTTTATTCCAACTTTTGAGATGAGTGTTGTTGTCTCTATTTTTTTCTTCTTCAATTCTTCGATTAATTTCACACCAACGATAGAACCAGATGCGCCGGTGATTGCAACGACTACTTTCATCCTATCCTCTCTTCAAACTTCCATGGGTCTTGGATAATTCTCCAGCAGCTTCAATAGCATGAAGGTTTGTTTCGGATGCTAGACAGGCTGCAGCGACGACTTCCGCAAAAGCTAATTTAGTCCTTCCAGTATCATCATTTTCACCATACAAACCTAAAAGTTTCAATGCCTCTTGTTGAGTTTCTCTCTTTGTCCCACCACCATAAGTGCCAACTTCTAAAGCAGGAATGAAGCATGAGATGTATAAGTTACCGTCTACTATCTCTGTATCGGTTATAGCTTGAGTACCTTCTGTGATTTGTGCAGGGTCTTGACCGTGTGCTATGTAAACCGCAGCAAGAACGTTTGCAATATGCGCGTTGAAACCGTGTGATCCTGCTAAGATTGAACCCTGTAAACATTTCGCTTTGTTTAATTCAACGATCTTTTCTGGTTCAACCCTGAATTCTTCTTTGATAATTTTTCTAGGTATTATCGCATCGGCTATCACAGAAACACCCCTTCCTTCCAACACATCAATGTAAGCAGCTTTCTTGTCAGCACACATGTTTCCAGATTCGCTGATGAAAGTAACATCCAAACCTAGTTCTTGTTTGACTTTTGGTATCATAGCGTCTACAGCAGACTTGGATGCAATCGTTATCATGTTCATACCCATAGCAGCGCCAGAACCTGATTTAAACCTTATATGGACGTATATTCCGGCTGTGTATGCCTTAACTTCTTTTAATTTTGCAAACCTGTTAGATTTTAAAAATTTATTCGAGAAAAATTTGAAAGCTTCTTCGCTTTGAGCCCATCTGATAAGTTTGTAGGAGTCTCTGGCAGATTTTGTTTTGACAAGCACATCCCTTGCCATGCCTTCTTTTAATATGACCGTGTTTATTCCGCCAGCTATGTTGAATATTTTTATTCCTCTTGCCATGCCACCGACAAGTCTACCTTCTGTCGTGGCTAACAGTATCGGATAAAATCCTTTGGCATAATCGCCGTTGACTTTCAACTCTCCTGCAAAGCCTAGTGGCACTTGGGTTGCTCCAACAGGGTTCTCGATGTTTCTGTTTAGAGCGTCGTTAAAATCTATTACAGTTTTCCCGATGTTCTCTAACTTAACCTTGTATTTTTTTTCTAAGAATAGCCTCCTGATTCTCGTGGCTTCATTGCTGTTGTTATTGGTATAGTTTTCAACTTCCCGTAATTTTATCTTACCTTTTATCAACTTTTTTACCAATTCTTCAGTCTTTTTATCCATCCAACCACACTCTTGTTTATAGGAAGCAATTATTTAAAAATACATCTATTGTGAAATAATAAAACTTATCAAATACATTTAATCTCTAGGGATGGAAATGCCTGAATACATACTGACTGTGGATGAGAAAGACAATGTTATCGGGAAGGAAGAAAAGATAAAGGTACATAGAGAAGGAAAATTGCACAGAGCATTCTCGATATTCGTGTTTAATTCTAAGGGTGAATTGCTCCTCCAGAAAAGAGCAAAGTCAAAGTATCACTCTGGCGGTCTTTGGACGAATACCTGTTGCAGCCATCAAATGGATGGAGAGGTTTTAGAGAAGGCGGTACATAGAAGGCTGAAGGAAGAGATGGGGTTTGATTGTGAACTTAAAGAAGTATTCAGTTTTACTTACAGAGTAAAGTTTGATAACGGTCTTTTTGAGAATGAGTACGACCATGCTTTTTTCGGGAAATTTGACGGTAAGCCTGAACCGAACCCGAAGGAAGTTGATGAATGGAAATGGGTTAGTTTAGAAGAATTGAGAAAAGATATACAAAAAAATCCTGATGATTACACTTATTGGTTGAAGGTTTCTATTGATAGAGTGATTAGTAATTTTAATCAAAACGGATAGATTTTTGTTCTGAGAAGAGAAAGAATAATTATGAATTGGAAAAAATTAATATTGATGTCAATCCTTATAGGGGTTGGCATATTTGAACTTTATGGAATATTCAAGTATGATTGTCGTCCAATTGGACATAAAGGAGCTACTCTATGGAGATGCACATGTCATGAAAATGACCAATTTTGCGAAATAATTCTTTTAATTTTTAATTCTCAGTTTTATTTTCTGGTAATAATTGGAATTGTAGCATTATTCATTTTGTTATATTTACAAAAGAAAAAGCAATAATTTATGTTAGATTCAAATTTTAACATTTGAAAGCTTTTATCGATTTCATAAAAATTTCCTTCATAGAATCGAAATTTTCTGGGGAAGAATAACCATTAACAATAGCAACAAAATAATAAATAAAAGAACTATATTTATATTATGGAAGAATCTTTTGGAACTGTTAAACAAAATAAAGTATCTGTTGTTCATTGGTTAATTGTATTTATCATGATTTTTGGGGGATTAGGATCTGCGGTTTATCAACTTCTTTATCAACCAATGACAAACTTAACAAACCCATTTGTTCTATTAACGGTAGTTATAGGAATTTTATGGTTCGTAACTGGAGTTGGAGTGTGGAATTTAAAGAAATGGGGATTATGGCTAGGCTTAGCTGTATCAATAATTAACATTTTTTTCGCAATAATTATTTTTAGCATTTTACAAACAATTAATTTTGTTGCATTGATAATTTCTGTTTTGATAATTGTGTATCTTATTCTCAAAAGAAAATTATTCAAATAGAGTGCCAGATTACAATTTACTGATATATGCATCTCCTGCGTTATATAGATCTCTTCACTCCAACTTTCGTCCTCAAAACTTTGAAACCTTCTTTTTCTATAGCTTTTGCAACTTGCTCTTGTAATTTCTTTCCTGGTGTCAATGCAACGATACATCCTCCTCCACCGCCACCAGTCATCTTTGCACCGTAAGCACCATTCTCCCTAGCAATTTTGACAAGATGATCCAACTCCTTACAAGAAACTTCTATGTCTTGCAACAGTTTATGGTTCATGTCCATCAACTGCCCGACTTTTTTCAGGTCAAAACCTTCAAGAGCTTTTCTTGCTTTAACGACCAACTCTTCTTCCTGTTTGAAAATCTTACCATACTTTTCAGGATATTTTTTCTTCCTCTCAGCAACACCAGCCACCATTTCTTTCGTGTCAGCGACAATTCCCGTATCGCATATAACAATCTCAACCGGCTCCGAAACATTCAAATTTTGAATCGAATCCTTTTCCCCGCTCAAGTTCTTCTTAAACCATATCAAACCGCCAAAAGTTGCTGCCGTGTTGTCGATACCGGATGGTGTGCCAGCATAAGCCTTTTCAGCTTCGTATGCGATTTCGTTTATTCTTTTATCCGATAATCTCATGTCAAATTCTTCTGCGATCGCCCTAGCGATAGCAACACTACTGGCAGCAGAGGAACCTATTCCGCTGAAAGCAATGCCACCACCCAGCCAAATATCCAGATGGTTTTTTTCTTGATCGATGCCGAACATCTTCAGTATTCTTTCTATCGATTCTTTCTGCTGTAATTTTTTCTTTTCAGCGTAACCGGATGCCCCCTTCCTTTCGTCTTTGACGTCGAACCCGTTACCAACATCCTTTTTCACTTCAGCATCCACAGTCAAATCAATGGCAGACACGATACCAGGAATGCCATGAACGACAAAATGTTCTCCGAAGAGTATGACCTTACCGTAACCAGAACCTTTTCCCATGAGACCACCTATGAATATGAAGGGTTTAAATTATTTTAATTTTTTCAATTGTTTTATGATTTTTTTAGCCTCGTCTTTCATCCCCAGCCCTAGCCCGATGCCAAAAGCTAAAGCGAGTGCAAACAAGATTGAGCCGATTATCAACAAAAAGATGTTTTCTGCTAACACTGGCTTTAACCCAAACTGTTCTAAAATCGTGAAGAATATTATCATGAGCAGGATGATTCTAATCCCCTTTTTCACGTTGTCCAAAGACTTGCTCTTGGTAACAAAGACTTTCAACGTAAAAAAGTCTATTATTACCAGGCCTATCAGTATAGTCAAAGCGGCCAGAATGATTTTTTCTAACAAGAAAATCAAAATAAGTAGAAGGTCAGAAATGCCGCCTAATCTTATCAATGAAAATATTTTATCGACTAAT
>JAPLUX010000074.1 GCA_026397455.1 Candidatus Aenigmatarchaeota archaeon
ATTTCAATAGTTCTCGGTTATTTTTTGACTAGAGATGTCAAAAATCGTAAATTTAGATATATGCTAATACTTTGTTTTGTACTTTTTGCTTTTTTTGAGATTGCTGGTTTCATAGGGACACTTCTTTCAACTATCCACTAATCTGAATTTACAAAAAACATTTTAAGAATTTTAGAAAAAACTAAAAATCCAGCTCGTGAAAAATCTGCGTTACACCGCTTCATTTTTTAAAAGTTAAAAATAAGCTTAAAGAAGAGAATAAATAATAGATGGAAGAAGAAGTTTCAAAAGGCATACTGTCCCCTAGAAAAGGGAAAAAGGTAATCCTCTTAGGTAATGAAGCAATCGTAAGAGGTGCTTTAGAGTCTGGAGTAGGCTTTGCATCCACTTATCCTGGTACACCATCATCAGAAGTTGGCGATACTTTTGCAGCCATAGCAAAAACCGCAGGGATTTATTTTGAGTACAGTACGAATGAAAAAGTGGCTTTAGAGGTTGCAATGGGTGCCTCCTTTTCTGGAGTTAGGTCTTTAGTATCGATGAAACAGTTTGGCGTCAACGTTGCTGCAGATTCATTAATGCCTTTGGCCTATGTCGGACCGAACGCAGGGATGGTTATAATGGTCGCTGATGATCCCAGCTGTTGGAGCAGTGCCCAGAGTGAACAAGACACAAGATACTATTCAAAACTCGGTCATATACCGATGTTAGAGCCATGTGATTCACAAGAATGCAAAGATTTTGTTAAATTTGCCTTCAAACTATCAGAAAAATTTAAAATTCCTGTTTTCGTGAGGACAACGACAAGAGTTAGTCATGAAAGAGGAGTTGTTAAACTTGATGACATAATCTACGGTAAAACAAAAGGATTTTTCAAGAAAGATTTGAGTAAATACAACATCATGCCGCCTAACACGATGAGACTACATGAAGAAATCCTTAAAAAAATCGAGGATATAAGAAAAATCTCGGAAAAAAGTAATTTAAATTTCATCGTTAATCAGAAAATAAAAAGTAACTTAGGGATAATAACTTCTGGTGTTTCTTTCAACTACGTGATGGAAGGTTTAATCGATCTTAACATCAAGCTTCCTGTTTTAAAATTGGGTCTAACTTATCCGTTACCCGAGAATAAAATCAAGAATTTCATAAAAAGGTTCAAGTCCATCCTTGTCGTAGAAGAGTTAGAGCCGATACTGGAAGAAGAAATTTTAATGTTAGCAAAAAATGTCAACCCAAAATTGAGAGTTTACGGAAAGAAGACTGATTACTTACCAAAATCTGGTGAGTATAATGAAGAGCTAGTCATAGCGGCTTTGAGAAGAATAACTGGAAGAGAACTCGGTATCGATTTAAAGGTTCATAAGAAAAAATACAAAGAATTGAAAATAGCTAAAAGGTTCGCTGTGCTTTGTCCTGGTTGTCCCCACAGAGCGACATTCTGGGCAGCAAAGATTGCGGCTGGCAATGATACTGTATTCGGTGGAGATGTCGGTTGTTATGTCTTAGGCATGATGCCTCCTTACCATACGCAAGATTTTATGTTCTCGATGGGTGCAAGCCAAGGTGTGATCCACGGGATAGAAAAAGTGACAGACCAAAAAGTCATCGCTTTTATCGGGGATTCAACATTTTTCCATGGCGGAATGCCTGGTCTTGTAAACATAGTCTATAACAAATCCAAGCCATTGATAATAATCATGGACAACAGGATAACTGGAATGACTGGTCATCAACCCAACCCTGGAATGGGAAGAACTGGAATGGGAGAGAAGACGAGAGAAATAAAGATTGAAGATATTGTAAGGGCGTGTGGTGTTAAGCACGTAAAAGTAGTCGATCCTTTCAACTTAAATAAGATGATTAAAACGATTAAAAAGTTTTTGGAGAAAAAAGAAGTTTCTGTGATCATAGCGAAGAGAGAATGTAGACTGTTGACGATTAGAAGAAAATTAAGAGGCGATGAGAGGATTCACAAATATGAGATAGACCAGAGAAAATGTAAGAAATGTGGAGTTTGTTTGTTCTATTTTGCATGTCCAGCCATCTATCAAGCAGAAGGAGATTTCAACATCGACAAAAATCTTTGCACTGGTTGCACTGTCTGTGCTCAAGTTTGTCCTTATAAAGCGATTAAAAAGGTGAAGAGATGAAATTAATAAAAGAATTTTTGAAGCCAGATTTAAGGAAAATAGTTATATTTCTAATTTTATTTTTAGTTGTATCATTGTCGGTTTTGATCATAGTTTCTAAATTTTTTGTAGGTTTTATTTTCTTATTTATGAATCAGGTAACATCAACACAAAAAGCCTTTATATTATGCACAAATATTACTCAAAACACATCAAGTTTCAGAGAATGTTATATAAATGAAACTAAAAAAACAGGACCAGTTTTAGATGAAATTTCTAAAAAAATGGAAGAAGAAACTAAAACCTATTTCTACTCCATTAACATAATTTATCCTGGTGTTCTCAGATTCTTTGAACCATTATCAAATTGTCTATTTATTGGTTACATTAAATATATGCCAGAATTTGGAAAAAATGAACTTGGATATATTATTGATCTTATAATGGATATTTCCGATATCAATAATTGTTACTATCAGAGTATTCTTGAAGTTTCAATTATGTTTGTTTACTTTTATCTTATTTCTTGTCTCATAATCTGGATTTACGATAAGGTGAAAAAGAGATGAAAGAATTCAACGTTGTTATCGCTGGAACAGGTGGACAAGGTGTTTTAACTTTAATGAGAATAATCGCTGAATCTGCATTAAATCAGGGTTATGATGTCAAGACTTCTGAGTTACATGGCTTAGCTCAGAGAGGTGGTCCTATTCCATGTCATATCAGGTTCGGTGAGAAAATCTATTCTCCAATAGTCATGGAAGGTGAAGCACATCTGATAATTGCATTAGAACCTTTAGAGGCTTTGAGAAGTTCTTACTACGGATCGAAAGAAAATAAGACTACAATCCTTGTAAACAATTATTCCATCATACCTCTTTCTGTTTTTGTCGCTAAAGAAATCTATCCATCTTTAGATGAAATCGTGGATACTTTAAAAAATTTCTCAAAAACAGTGATAACCTTAAATGCATCTGGACTAGTTAAAGAAGCTGTTGGCACTGTAACACCGACTAACATTTATATGCTGGGTTATGCTGTATCTAAAGGATTGATTCCGTTAGAAAAAAAGTTTGTTTTAGAAGGGGTAGAAGAAAACGTTCCAAAAAAATTCCTAGAAGTTAATAAAAAAGTTTTTGAGTTGGGTTTTTCAGGAGATGAAATTTTAATTTAGAAACTCTATTCTTTTTTCTTCCATTCAGTCATATGACAAGTTCCACAGAAATAGCGGTCTTTATGTTCTGCCATGTAAGTTCCAGGCCCACATCTAGGACAGTTTTTTTTCAATCTTTTTATGGCGTTACCTTCTACCTTCAATATTTCCCACTGTTTAACTAATTTATGCTTCACTTCTTCTCACCTTCTTTTTTCTCAGCTGGTTTTTCTTCTGGCTTCTTCTCTTCTTTCTTCTCTACTGGTTTTTCTGCTGGTTTAGCTTCTTCTTTCTTTTCAGTTGGTTTCTCTTCCTTTGGTTTCTCAACCTTCTCCTTTTTCTTCTTCTCTGGTGGTTTCTCTTCCCAGATTTTCGCTTTAACTTTTGCCTTTGTTGCCCCCACATCAGAGAATATGTAGATTATCTCAACTTTTTCTGGGACAGAATTGAACATGTCTGCTATAGCTTTAGTCAGTTCTTCTTTCTTTGGTGTGGGTTGTTTATCATGATCTACTTTTAACAGTAAATCAGTCCTCTTCAATATAGGGTTCTCTCTTTTCTCTAAAACATCTATTTTCATGTTTATCCCACGAACAAAGCATACTTTCCAGGGGTTGTTATATTCAAATTCTTTGCTATTTCAGACTCGCTTGGGTCGAGTATTATGACTAATCCCTTCCAACTGGCTGAAAGGTCTTTTGATTTACAGATAACGCATTCCTTCTCTGTTGTAAACCTTCTACAATTCCTACAGACGTATTGTCTCTTAACCATTCTACCACTTTATCTTATTATTAGTCAAACTAAAGTTTAAAAAGATGAGCAAATGCCTGTGCAAATCCTTTAAACAATTGGGAAATGGATTCTATAATACCTAAAGGCATAAAGGATATCTTTCTACGTATTGTTAACGTTGCAAAGCTCTGTTCTCCAGAATCTAAGAAATCACCGTTTCCGTTCTTATCCACACAAGCATAGTACTTGTTTTGGCTCTGAAAATACCCAATTCCCACATGAGGTAATGTTGTTTTAAATGTACAAGAACAACCTGTGCCTTTTGATTCACAACCGCACATCTTTGTTCCAGAGCAAGAATCACGAGTTATTTGGATACTTTTACCATAGCATCCTGTACCAGTTAAGCCTGTTGCTATAGCTTTGATTTCAGCTTCACCCTCGACATTATTTGGTGATAAGACTAATGAGATTGAACCTTGACAATCATTGGCATTTATAGTATATAGGGATGTTAAGAATGTTAAAAAAATGGTCAATAAAATTAATTTCCTCATAGATTATAATTAGAAAAGTTATAATAAATTATTTCTTACCTTCTTTCTTAAACCTTCTTTTCTCTTCTTCAATCCATGCCAAAGATCCTAGGTT
The DNA here is from genome assembly GCA_026397455.1 of Candidatus Aenigmatarchaeota archaeon. GTDB lineage: Archaea > Aenigmatarchaeota > Aenigmatarchaeia > CG10238-14 > CG10238-14 > JASEGC01. Next base: position 4,672 of record JAPLUX010000074.1, read on the forward strand.
TGGCTGTCGCATAGTTAACCCTATCTTGTTCTCTTTTCCAGGAGCCATGCTTATCGATATCACTCTAACCCTAACAGGATCTCCTTCTTTCAACGTCTTCTTCGTCTCCTTTCCCATGAAAACGGCGTTCTTATCGTCATAACTCACGTAATCGTTCAACAGCTGAGAAACATGGACAAGACCATCCATCGGTCCAAACCTGACAAAAGCACCGAATTCCGTGTTGTCGATGACATCTCCTATGATAATCTCATGTAATTCTGGTTTAAACACTAAAAGGTCAAAAGTGACTAAATAATGAATAGAAGGGTCTCCTGGCATTATTTTGCCTTCGCCTATCTCACTGATGTTAACAACAGTAAGCCCCATCCCAAAATTCCTGTCTAAAACATTCTCATACTTTTCTGCTATACTCTCCTTTATAGCCTGCTTTAAAGGCATCCCAAACCTTGTAGGAGGGACTTTTATCTTGGTTTTTATCGTCAATATTCTGTACATAATTATCAAAATACTATTGATTTTTACATTTAAAACTTAAATTGATTTCATCTCCATCTTAAAAATTTCTTTCCCATGAATAATTCTGGTAAAACAAATAAACCCCAACTTGCTATCGCCAAAACATAGGCTAAATCGGCTAAAGTCAACGGAACTATGTGGAACATCTGCTGAGTCACTGGTATGTAACATATTCCTAATGTTGTACCTATGGATACTATTTCTGCGATAACAAAGAATTTATTCTTGAAACTCTTGCGACCCATTTTCCACACACTATGTTTTTCTGAACGACAATTCCACACTACAAACAACTCAAACAATGCAGCCTGTACAAAGGCAACAGTCCTAGCCTCGTCTAATGCTCTCAATCGTGATTCTTCTCTGTGTGGATCATTTACAGGAAGTGAAACCCAATCGTACTTAGCATCTGACATCCATGTTCCTGGAAAAACATAGTACTCCAATGAGAAAACCAATATTGTTCCTGTAGATTGCAGTATGAACGAAACAATGATGAATGCCACCATTCCATGGAGTATGCCTTCATTCGGTTTACGAGGTTTTCTTTTCATCACATCCTCATCTGGTGGGTCTATAGAAAGGGATACTGCTGGTGCACCATCCGTGACCAAGTTTATCCATAGAAGCATCGCTGGAATTAAAGGTAGTGGGAATAATTTATCACCGAATATACCGCCTAGAAGAGCAAAACTCCCTATAACAAGGACTTCATCAAAGTTACAAGCCATTAGGAATCGTGCATACTTACGAATATTATCATAGATGACTCTACCTTGTTCCACTGCATTGACGATCGTGGCAAAATTATCGTCTGCCAATACTATATCCGATGCTTCTCTCGTTACGTCAGTACCAGTTATACCCATCGCTATACCGACATCAGCATTCTTTACAGCGGGTGCATCGTTGACACCATCTCCAGTCATCGCTACTATCTCTCCTTTGGCTTTCCATGCCTTGATTATTCTTAATTTATGTTCTGGTGAAGCTCTCGCGTATACAACAACTTTTTCCACTATCTTTTCAAATTCTTTATCGCTCAATTTCTCTAACTCATCACCAGTCAGAGCCATGCTATCTTTTTTCATCATCCCAATTTCTTTCGCTACGGCTATTGCGGTTAATTTATGGTCTCCAGTAATCATGACTGTCTTTATCCCAGCATCTCGACATTTTTTATTGGCTTCTATAGCTTCTGTTCTTGCTGGGTCTATCATCCCCTGTAAACCTACAAATATCAAATCTTCTTCTAATTCCTCATCGTTGAATTCAATCAAATGACTGGGTAATTTCTTATAAGCTATACCTAATAATCGTAAAGCCTCACTGGCTAAATCCTCATTCATCTTCAATATCTCTTTCTTCCTTTCATCGGTCAATTCTTTTACTTCACCGTTTTCTAGTATACGCTCACATCGGTCGAGGATAACCTCAGGAGCCCCTTTAACATAAGCGTACAATTCTTTTTCAGGAGTTGAATGGACTGTTGTCATACGTTTTCTCTCAGAAGTGAACGGTGCTTCATGCTTACGAGGATATTTCTTTTCTACTTCTTCTTTCTTTAAACCAGCTTTACCTGCAGCGATTATTAAGGACCCTTCTGTCGTGTCGCCAATTATTTGCCAAAGCTTATCTTTTTCTAAGGCAGCGTTGTTACACAACAAACCTATTCTCAACAACAAAGGTAAACCATCAACTTTATTCACGTTGACTGATTCACCGCTAAGAGCAAATTCTCCTTTAGGTTCATAACCAACGCCAGTGACATCTATTATCTTATCGTTGATGTAGATTTTTCGGACAGTCATCTCTCCCTTTGTCAGGGTTCCGGTCTTGTCTGAACATATGACTGTAACAGAACCTAAACTTTCAGCTGAGGATAATTTTCTGATTATCGCATTTCTTTTTGCAAGCTCACGTGCACCAAGTGCAAGGCCAACAGTTACTATTGCTGGTAAACCTTCTGGAACGACGGATATTGCTAATGCTATCGAAGTCATGAATGAATCGAGAATTGGTTTAATTTTTAACCCTTCAGCAAATACATTGAGAGCGAATATTATAGCTGAGAGAATGATAACAATCTTTGCAATCTTTTTAGCAAACTTATCCAATTTTTTCTGGAGTGGAGTTTCTTCTTCTTCCGTTACTTGAACCATCTCGGCAATCTTACCAAATTCTGTGTTCATGCCAGTAGCTATAACGACTGCTTTTCCTCTACCGTAAGTGATGTGAGTTGCAGTAAAGACCATGTTTTCTCTTTCAGCTAAAGGAAGTTCAGCTTTTATTATACCTAGCTCTTTAGTGACAGGAATAGATTCACCAGTCAACACAGCCTCGTCTGTTTTTAATTCCACTACTTCTAATAATCTTGCATCAGCGGGTAAACGATCTCCAGATTCTAAGATTAGAATATCTCCAGGCACTACTTCTTTCGCGGGTATCAATTCTTCTTTTCCATTTCTTAAAATTCTTGCCTTGGGTGCAGTCAATCTTTTCAAAGCTTCTAATGCCTTTTCTGCTCGATACTCTTGGATAAAACCGGTAACAGCACAAAGAAGAACGATTATTCCGATGGTTATAGTATCAGTGTAAGTTTCAAGAAAACTCTTTCCAGGTTCATTGAGAGATTCATAATAACCTATTATAGAGGAAAGAACTGTAGCCGCAAGCAGTAATATTATAAAAATATCCTTGAACTCCTCAAGGAACATTTGTAAAGCATTTCTTTTTTTTATTTCTTTTAACTCGTTATATCCATATTGTTCCAGTCTTTTTTTGGCTTCTTCATTGGTTAAACCTTTAGGACTAGTGTTCAAGGTTTTAAGGACATCTTTTTCTTCCATTGCATGCCATACTTGGCTTGTTTCCTGTTTTTTCATAGGAATCTTTTTCTTGTTTTTCTAATAACTTTATTATGAAAACGTTTATTTTTAATGGTTTCATTTATTTATTTCTTTAAAAGGTCTACCAACGCCGCAACAGGGAGCGATATAGCCATTGCAACTAAAATATTCTCTATAGGGTGAGCTAAAATAATCCCTATCAAAAAAGATAATATAGTAACTATTAGAATCCCTGCCGTAAGATGGTTTAAATAGTCTTTTTTTGCGATTAACCGAACGATAAACCCACACACGACTATACTTGTAACAAGTAACAGAAATGATTGATAAAGTTTATATCTTGTAAGGGGAAAGGTGAAAACTTGAAATATAACAAATATACATGTGAACATTTGAGCAACATCTTTTTTATCAAATTTATCATAAATTTCATGTGTTTTTTTCTTTATTTTACCAGCAACATGTTTAATTTTTTCTTTCATAATAATTATTCTAATTTAGTTAATAAAAAAACTACTAATGACTTGATTTAGTTTTTTAAAGAATTACTTGCTAAAGAGTGTCATTACTATTTAGTTACTACGAAATAGAAAAGCTTAAATATCCTAAGTAACCATTTGTAATTGATAAAAATGACCCCATTTTCGTATGCTAAATTTAGAGATCATTTATATTCTACTGAAAAATTGGTAGAGGAATCAATAAAAAAACCATACCATGAAATAAAGAAAAGAGTGGATCCGATAAAACAAAGTATAAATAAATATGGTGAAAGATGTGCCGAAAGAATTAAAAATATTAGCCCTGAGACTGAAACCATCATCGGGTTGTATGTTGCTGGGTCAGGAGTTTTAATAGGAGCAGGGGTAGGGGCTTTAGCATACTCCCTTAATTTGGCTAATCCAATTGTTACTGGACTTGGTGAAGCGGTCATTCAAATGGTAGTAGGTTCTTCTTTGGCGTTACATGCAATGGATAGGAAAGGGAAAAAATAAATCGTAGAAATCTTCTCATATTCAATTAGTGAAAAATATGAAAACCCCAATATCTTTGAATAAAATAAGAAAACGCTTGGGTTTGAAACCTAAAACATCCTTGAGTAAAATAAGCTCACTAGAACAACTCGTAAATTTCTTACAAAAAGAACATAACTACGGACTTTATGATCTTGGGTATGAAAACCTCTCACTACCACCATATCATCCTGATTATCACTGCAGAAAAGTAACCTCTGAAGAAGTTCTATCTTTATTAAATGAAACTCCATACCCCGATTTAAACGTGGCCATATTCAAAAAACTTGGGGAAAAAAATACAAGAAGCTTTGCTATTATTTCTCCTGATATTCATTTTTGTAATGAATCTGAACATGGATATGAACCTCCTGTTGATCCTGATTATAGTTATCATAAAAATATACTTATTCCTGGATGCTATCCTAAAATTCGAGCAAGTTTATTAATAGTAGACTTCACTTCAACTCCTGACCCAAGGAAAATTTTTAATGAAGATGGATTCCTCAATACTAAAGGTGAATATGGATGGTGCTGGAAAATTGGGGGAAGTTGGAGAATAACAACCCACCCTTATGGTGGCGGTATGGGAGGAGCATATCGTTATGAATGTGAACCATTTACAGTTGATACACGTTTGTCCAAAGGAAGAGAAGCATACAAAAGTAAGGGTCCTGGTACAGAGCATGGTTGTCATATTCCCAAATATGAATATGGTAATGGTGTTAAAAAACTACTTGCTAAAAAACCACTAATACAACATCCCTATATCAAACATTAGAATTAAACCAACCCCTGAAAAAACTACTAGTGACTTGATTTAGTTTTTTAAAGAATTAGTTGTAAAGTGTCATTACTATTTAGTTACTACAGAATAGAAATCTTTAAATATTAATTTTGTCTGTTTTAATTGATATGTTGCCACAAAAATTACGTCAAATACTCTATAAAGTTTTCCCTGAAAGGGTTGAAGGTGTAGTGGAAGATAAAACAGAGTGTTTAGATGGTTTTTTTACTCTTCTAACTCTATCTACAGCAGCAGAGAATGTAGTATTTAAAATAGCAGGAAGGGATAATACCTATGTGGTAACGAGACATGGTCATTTTATGGGTAAGGATTATACCGACATACCACCACATAAAAAGGATCCTGTTGAATTGCATGTAAATAAACATTTAAGATTAGGTATTATGAGTTATCCAAAGCCAGACGATAAACAACAAGATCCATACAATACACAAAAACGAGCGTGGTTATTAGGAGTAGTAATGCCTGTGAATCGTTCTTATTGTTTGGACAAGAGTTATATAACTGACAAATAACGGGATAAGGCATCTGATGCTATTCATGAAAATGTTTGTTTTATACATAATTATTTGTACTATCCCAATTATCTAAAAAGAAGTTCTATCTTTATTAAAATCTGGATCGAAAAATGCAGTAATGTTCAAAAAACTTGGATCAAAAAGGAGTATTGCCGTTGTTTCTGCCGATATTGAGTGGTGCCCATATCATCCAGAAAATATTTTGTTGTCAAATGAACCCGACAGGGATTTATTGTTAGTAGAGTTTATTGGAAATGTTGATTCAAAGCAATTCTTTGATAAATATGGAAAATTTATGGATGAACATGGAAGACTCACTGATACGTACGGATATGATCCCTCTAAAAATTGTGG
>JAPLUX010000053.1 GCA_026397455.1 Candidatus Aenigmatarchaeota archaeon
CAAATCACCATAAAATTGTCCTGACTGTGCCGCTATATCCCAAGTTTTTATCTCACAATTCCAGCCAGTAGGACAGGTCTGATCACTTGTTATTAAACTCTTGCCAGAAGGGATTCTAGTGTTTCCTTTCGAGTCCCAACCAAGTAAAATATTAGTATCATCTATGTAACTTCTCCTTATCCAAGAATAACCTGTACCATCTACTCCAGTAAAGCTTATTCTAGCTCCACCTACTCTAACATCACCATTTACATCCAATGTAAGTGAAGGATTAGTTCCGATACCGACTTTAGCTCCTGATTTAAAAATATAATTATCATCATCAGCGAATGTACCAGCATTTATTTGATCTGCTGTATGACCAGGGTTTTTTATTATTACACTAGCCAAGACTAACATCAAGTGACCGAGTAGAAGACCTACAGAAAATACTATCGGTAGAAGAATGAGAATTTTTGTTTTCATATTATATTATTTATTCACGGTTTCTTTTAAATATATCTTTTATAAATAAATCGACAGTTAGAATTAATCTGTAACATAATTCCTATTTTTATCATAAACATCCTAAAATATACACCTTTTTAAATAAAAAAAATAAATAAGATTTATGCATAAAAAACATGTAACTAAAAAATATCCACTTATTTTTTTAATAGTCCTGGTAATCTTGGTGATTATTTCAGCGTTTATCACACTCAAATACAGTAATTTGATTCGTGTTAGGTTGACTTCTCCTGGATACCCAGATGTTAATCTTCCGGATAACACTCAACCGACGATAACCACTGGTCCTTGTAGAGGACAGATGAACAAATGCGAATATTATCATGACAGTTTTACTTGCCAAGATGTTTGTGGTTGTGAATGGAATAGGTGGATGGTGTGTGCGATACCTTCAAACGGAAGGTCTAAAACTTGTGCCGATCTTCAAAACCAAAACGATTGTAGTGGATGTGGTTGCACTTGGGTTGGTGGAAGTACAAGTCTAATCGACAATGAAGAGTACGTACGAAATAAAATAAATGATTTCTTGAAAATTAATCCAAATGCTAATGAAAATTATGCAAGAGATGTTGTTTACAGAGATATTGCAAGGACAGAGAAAAACTCTGCAATATGTGATAAAATAAATGATGGATATTTGAAACAATCTTGTTATAACGCGGTAATTTAAAATGAAAAAATTTAAAAATTTTATAATAATTTTTTCGCTGATTATATTTTTGATTACACCTTCTTCTGTTTATGCTGCTCTTACGTGTACGGTTAAGACCTCTTGTTCTGGTACAGGAGAGGTGCCTATTTTCAGGATGTCGGATACAACCAATGCTTTAGCAGGAACTTTTAGTGGTTCTTCTTATCCTTATATAGTATGTTGTTCTGGTGTTAATGGTTTGGGAACTGCTTGCTCAGGAAATTATGATATAGTTTTAAAACTTTCTGGCACTGACAACGCTCATGTTGAAGATTCAGCCGGTTCAAATTATAATACTAATATTTGTATTTCAGGACCATCATCACCTGTGCGTTGTATGGCTCTTACATCCTGTAATAATGATTATCCTGTTCCTTTAGCTTCTGTTTCCTCACCTGGAGTTCATTTCACGAATGCACATGTAGGGGATTCTACTGCTTACCAAAACAAAATTTGTTGTAATGTTCCTGAAGGAACTGTAGTGACTACGACTACAACAACAATTACCACTCCCTGTAATATGAATGTATTAACTGCCTACTATAGTCATTGTCCTACATGCTTAGGTATGACTCCATTACTTAATCGATATGTTTATTGTCAATGTGATTCAGGTACAACTTATTGTAACCCGAATAAATATTATTGTAGTCTAAGTTCTACCAACAGTGGTTGGCCAACTTGGGATTGTTATGTTGTTCCACCACTGCCAACTACTACTTCTACAACAACTACAGTAACGAGTACTACAACATCGACTATATTGACAACAACTTCTACAACTACAATCCAAACAACAACATCATCAACCACTACTACGAGTGGAGTTACTACAACGACTAGTGGAGTGACGACATCAACAATTTTACAATGTTCAAGTTTCCCTACTTCATGTAGGGCGTGTGTTAGTTCAGCAGTTGTACAATGTGAATGGTGTCAAAATCCAATAACTG
>JAPLUX010000177.1 GCA_026397455.1 Candidatus Aenigmatarchaeota archaeon
AACGGGATACAAAACGTGAGTAATTTCCTCACATTCTACGTCAACAACACTTACGACCTGAACCTGTCGACAAACTACACGACTTACAACCGGGGAGAAAACATAACAGCCCAAGTCTGGGATGTGAACGGCTTTTCAGTACAAACTTTGAACTTTACTGTCAACATAACAAGATACAACCTGACAGAAACGACTAATCTACTGAACAACGTAAGTTACACTTATCGACCGAACAGAACAGACCCGATAGACAACTATACTTTATTCGTAAATGCTTCCAAGCAAAGCAATATCGGTAACAAGACATGGCAATTTAACATCAGTAACACTTTATACTTGAACTTTACTCAACCAGCAGAAAACACTCAATTTGGTGTGTATAACTCTATAAGTGGTCCAACAAATACTCCAAAAGTCAAGGTTTACAACGTGAGGAATGAATCTCTTAATTATACTTTAAATGTTACTCTTCACTGTCCAAATGGATACTTTAATTTGAGTCTATCTAGCCAACAATATTTTAATGATACTGCCGATTGTAAATCATCTACTGATGCTGGCATAACTTTTCAGATATCATCCAACGCTTCTGATGTTTACAACAACACGGGAAACGTTAGTTTAAACCTGATAACTCAGAGTTCAGGGGAAACTATAATCCAAGGCGGTGGAGGTGGCGGAGGCGGTGGCGGGGGAAATGTAACGATCATCCAGAATGTTACTGTAAACGGGACTGTTACAACAAAAAACTTCAACTTTACAGTCCAAAATGAAGAAATACAAATCTACAGGGGTGAAGATGCAACTATCGTCGGAGCATTATCGAACACAGGCAATACTAATCTAACCCTATCATCATCCATTTTCTTGAACAGCACATGCTGTGTCGTTTCCATGATTCCAAAAGAATTCAATTTGAATGTCGGTGGGTCAGAAATACCATTCACAGTCTCAATCCACGTCAACACTTCCACAGAGCCAGACAGGGAATACTTCTTCGACATAAAACTCAAGTCAGACACATTGGAGAAATCCAAGAGGATAAAAATCATCGTCAAAGAGAACCCAGTCATTTCAAACTTACAACAAGTCTCGGGTCAAATCGCCAGTATAGAGAATAAGATTAAAGAATACAAGAAAGTCGGGTTGAACGTCGCAGACCTGCAAGGTTTACTCGACAAGATAAAATCTGCACTCTCAGGTTCCCAGTCGCAGATTAGTAAGGACGATATCAACACGTTGAAGACTAATGAAAACACTGTCAAGCTATCCTTAGCTCAGATAAATGATCAATTAAGCAAACTCGCCTTCGTAAAGACTGTCTACGAGAACAAATGGAACATCGTCTCTGGTATAGTCATAGGGATAATCTCTACTTATCTCATAGCTGAAGTCTTCATCCCATACGTCAAGCTCGGGATGGATATAAGAAAGCTAAAATTCGAGGAAGCATCACTGATAAAATCTAGGGTTGAGGCAGAAAAAAGCTATTTCTTGAGGAGGATCGATGAAAAAACATTCAGGACTGTTCTATCAGGAAAGCAAGGCCAAATCTACAAGATAACGGCTGACAGAAAACTGAAAGAACAAGCTCGTTCTTCATTGATACGTGAAAGGATAAACCCGCTGTATGCAGGAAAATTGATCAGAGAGAAGATGGCAAAAATGAAACTGAGAAAAAGCAAAGTAATTCCGCAAATTCAATAAGAAATTTTATAATACTTAGAGATTATTTCGATTATTCTTTCTCTTTCTTTTGGGTTCAACGATATTTCCTTACCGTAATGAGTTGGTTTACTGATAATAACCCCATCTTTTATTAATTTATCCACAATTTTTCTTACTCTTTTACCATTCCTCTTAACTTTATTCCCAATCCATCTGACTATTTTATCGTATGATATATGAGCCCCACCCCATTTAACCTTCTTGAAGAGTATATCCAAAACAGTGAAGGTTATTTCTTCATCTTCCATAAGTATAATTTATTATACTCTGAGTATAAATATTTATATACTTGTTTATCTTATCTATAATCATGGCAATAAACGAAGAAAACGATAAATCTCTATTTTTAAGAGTTTTTGGAGATCATCCGAAGCTACGGATAATCGATTTTCTCTTACACTTCAAACTGTTTGATATGAGCAAGAAAGAAATGATGGAAGGTTCTGGGTTGAGTAGAGGGACTTTTTTCAAGCATTTCAAAGACTTAGAGATGTACGGTTTAGTCAAAGTCACGAGGGCGTTCGGGATGACAAAACTTTACAAGTTAAATGAAGAGAGTCCTGTTGTTAAGACGTTAATTAAACTGGATTTTGAACTCTCTAAAAAATATGCTGAAAGTGTTTTTTCAATGCCAGAGCAAACTCTATCGATAAGACAATGAATTCAGAATGAGACTCATGTTGCTTTATTACGTGAAAGGATAAACCCGTTGTATGCAGGAAAATTGATCAAAGAGAAGATGTCGAAGATAAACTTGAAAAATAAACAGATTACCTAATTCCTATCCGTATATCTTCTTTGCACCCCATGCTATCCCATAACCTAATTCTGTCAAGTATACTCTGCCGTCTATTGTTTCCTTCAATCTTTTCAGTCTTATCAACTTTTCTATAATTTCACTTTTACTCATTCTTATTGCCTTTTCTTCTGAAGTAATCCCTCTTTCCATCAATTCTATAAGTATTTTGTCTTCTTGTGTCATGTCAGGAAAATGTGTTTTTATAATTTTCATTTGCTCTTCTTCTGGTAATTTTGACAAATCCCTTTCTAGCCTGACTAATGTTGTTCCTTCTCCCCTTATCACTTCTAGTTTTGGCAATTCTTGTATCTCGTCCATCAGTCTAACGTATCTTTTAACAGTGTTGTAATGAAAGCCAGTTTTTTTTGCTATCTTGTTTATGGAAATAGGTCTACCTGAGGAAATAAGGGTATGTTCTATTCTTCTAACAACTTCAAACGGGTCTTGTGGCATATTATCATATATTTACTGAAAACTTTGTATATTTAAAATTCCATGAAAATGATACCTTTATAAATTATTACCACTATAGTAATAATTATGTTTTACTACGAATTATGGAATATATTGTGGAACTGGAAGAGGGAGTTTACCGTAAAGGAATTTATATCCACTTTTGTTAGTCCCAGCCCGAATAAAGTATTGCATGATATGGCAAAGAAAGGCTTGTTGGAAAACATCGGATGGGGTAGATATAGGGTGAATTCTCCTGAAGAATACTTGGCAAAGAGAACTGCAATAACAGAGGCTTATAGTTTGGTTAAAGAAGCAAGAATGAAATATGCATTCACAGGACCTGATGCTGTCTTCTTCTGGACAAAGGGGGGTTATCAGGCAGACAGGTTTTTCGGTTTCTATCCAATACATATGAAGATAAGAAAGACTGACTTGAAAAAATGGATAAAGTTCTTCATATCAAAAGGAATGAGATCCCATGTCAATGATAAACCAGTCAAAGAGACTTTATTCGGTTTATTTTATGTCTTGTACACGGAAGACAATTTCAAGTCAGAATATGTCGAGGGATATCCTGTCTCATCATTAAAGGAGACTATTGATTTCTGTAACAAAAACATCTATACCTATGAGCCAGCATTAGAGTTATTGGATGAGATGTATAACTTGAAGTTGAAAGTCAGGTACAAAGAGACAAAGACAAACTGGTGACCGAATGAAATTCGTTGAAAGAGAGAATGAAATAATTAAAATAATAAAGAAATTAAGCGAAGCAAAATTGGATTTTATAGTAGTTGGTGGATATGCTGTCAGCAGTTTGGCTAAGCACAGGTTCTCTGTGGATTGTGATTTAGTAGTTAAAAGAACTGATATCGAGAAGTTCAAGGAAACTCTTGAGACCGAAGGCTGGAAAAGAATGATTGAGAAGAAGGGTTTCGACCAAACATACGGTGGATGGTTTGAGAATTTTGAGAAAAGAATCGATAATCTGCCGATAACTGTTGATTTGCTCGTAGAAAGCATAGCCTCGAGAACTACGAATGCTTCTTGGGGGTTTGAATATGTTAAAAAACATTCAACTATGGCAAGTGTATCTGGAACAGAATTGCATACAGGATGTAGGGTTCCAGAAAAAGAATTGTTGGTAGCGATGAAAATCCATTCTGCAAGGAAGACTGATATAAGGGATGTAATAATGCTGAAAGATGCTGATTGGGAAAAAATCTTTGAACACTCAAAAAGAGGTGACATAAAAATTCTCAAGGATCAAATTGAAAAAATCATAAAATCCCTTGATGATAAAAGTCTAGTGGATTCTTTGAAAGGTGTTTTTACCCTTACTAAAAATGTGAGTAGAGATATCGAACAAACTAGGAAAAAATTAGAATGGCTGGACAAAAAAATCGAAGTCTAACCCTTCGATAGATAATTTTCTAGATCTTT
>JAPLUX010000084.1 GCA_026397455.1 Candidatus Aenigmatarchaeota archaeon
CCTATAGGTGTTGTCGGTGTTGCAAATGCTGTAAACCTTTTGGGTGGGTTTAATGGTTCAGAAGCAGGAATGGGTGTTGTTTATTGTTTATCCTTGGGGATATATGCGTTGTTAATCAATGAAACCGTCTCAGCAGTCATATTTTTCTCTACAGTTGGCGCTCTAATCGGTTTTTTAAAGTACAACTGGTTCCCAGCAAAGATACTTTCAGGTGACAGCTTAACCTATTGTTTGGGTGCTGTTGTCGTTGCTGGTGTAATCATCGGAAACATGGAAAGAGCTGGTATAATTACAATGACACCATTCATAATTGAGTTTTTGTTGAAATTGAGGTCTAAGTTCAAAGCTTCTTGTTTAGGAAAATTGAGGGACGACGGAAAATTAGATTCACCTTACGGCAAAAAAATTTATTCATGGACACACATCATCATGAACCTTAAAAAATTAACAGAAAAACAAGTGACCATCATCCTTATTTTTATACAGATAATTTTCAGCTTGTTGCCCTTTTTAAAACTCTAGAATAAAAATCTGTCAAGTTTGTTTTTATGACGTCTTCATATTCTTTATCAGTATTAACAGGTATCCAATCATCATGTGAAATTTCATGCAACATCAGCCATTCTCTTTTAACCAACTCTGGTAGTATTATTTTTTCAAACTTGAACGGTGGTTGACATTTGTTTATCAACTCCAAAACTTCTGGTTCAAGAAAATAAACACCAACATTAGCATATCTTTCTATAAGCGGTTTTTCTTCAAAACTTGTTACCTTTTTTATTCCTTTATCCAAAGTTTCTACATTCATTATACCATAATTCACTCTGAATTTACTCGTTGCAACAACTGTTGCTTTAAAACCAAATTCTTTCACACCTTTTATATGTTTTTCAATAAAATCTTTCACATTCAACCTGATAATATCATCACAATAAAAAACTATTATCGGCTGGTCTGTGGTTATTTTTTTGTTATCAATCATGTTTTTTAAAGCACCGCCAGTCTCTAAGTTATCTTTTTCTCTAGAATACTGTATATCAACACCAAACCTATGTCCATCGCCAAAATACTCTTCTATCATTTCACTCTTGTAACCCGTGCAGAAAACATATTTTTTTATACCAAATTTTATCCAAGGATTTATCGTGAACTCTAACATCGGTTTTTTTTCTAGACCAATCGGCAGCATGGCTTTCGGTTTTTCATTCGTGAAAGGTCTTAACCTTTTACCAACACCACCTACTACTGGAACAGCACAGATGTTAGAAATGTCTATAGCCATAGATTAAGATATCGTGGCAAAAGTTAAAAAACTAAATCCTCAAGACAATCAGATAAACACCACCAAAAATTAGTAGTATCCCTAAAAACCTAAAAAATGTTAAACTTTCGTTGAAAAATAATTTGCTTAGAATGGCCGTTATAACATACCCTATTGCAATCAAAGGATAAACAAAACTCAATTCTTCTTGTGATAGTACGACTAGCCAAATTAATGAACCCACTACATAAAGAACCAATCCAATAAAAACATATTTTTGAAGAAGTATTTCAAAAATTCTTGGGGAAATAATATCTTTCATTCCTATATTACCGATACTATTCATACCTTTTTTCATTACTAACTGCCCAACCACACCCAAACCCACACAAACAAAGACTAAAAACAAAACATTCATTTTACCACCTTTTAGCATGTTTAGATTTTATAAGTTCATTTTAATAAACATTTTTAAGTTTATCATTGATTAATGTAGATAGATAGGCATGAGAATAACTGTTTTAGGATGCGGATATGTGGGTTTAGTGACCGGAACTTGCTTTGCCGATAAAGGAAATAAAGTATACTGCATTGATGTCGACCCCAAAAAAGTCGAGATGATAAACAGAGGAAAATCCCCGATATTTGAACCTGGTTTGGATGAACTATTGAACGAAAACATAAAAAATGGAAATTTAACAGCCTTTACAACAAAAGAATTTTACTCAAAAAAAATCCAGACAGACGTTAGTTTTATCTGTGTCCCAACGCCTTCCAACAAGGATGGCTCTATTAACTTAAAATTCATAAAGAATGCTTCTCGTGATTTAGGTAAGTACATCAAATCTTTAAACGATTATCATGTCGTCACAGTAAAAAGCACAGTAGTTCCCGGTACTACTGGTGATATAGCACTCCCTATTATAGAAAAATACTCTGGTAAAAAAACAGGAAAAGATTTTGGCTTGTGTATGAACCCAGAATTCTTAAGAGAAGGTTCAGCAATAGATGATTTTACAAACACAGATAAGATTGTTGTTGGTTCCATCGATAAAAAATCAGGTGATATTTTAGAAAAATTGTACGAATCATGGAAAAAAGACGTACCAAGAATTAGAGTCAATTTGAGAACTGCAGAGATGATAAAGTATGCTCAAAATACATTCTTGGCAACAAAAGTATCTTTTATCAATGAAATAGCCAACATATGCCAGAGATGTGGTGTCGACGCAAAGGATGTTGCTTATGCTATAGGACTTGACCCAAGAATAAACCCAAAATTCTTAAAATTCGGTGTAGGTTATGGTGGAAGTTGTTTTCCAAAAGATGTGAAAGCACTCATAGCAAAAGCTGAGAAGGTTGGTCATAATCCCAAATTATTAAAGGCTGTTGAAGCTATTAATCAAAAACAAGCTTTGGAAGTATTGAAGATGGCAGGGGATGTAAAAGGAAAGAATGTTTCTATACTAGGTTTAGCTTTTAAACCCGACACAGATGATATTAGAGAAGCACCATCAATCAAATTAATACAAGAACTGAAAAGACAGAATGCAGCCATAAAGGCATTTGACCCACAAGCAACAGAGAACATGAAAAAAATATTTCCAGATATAATATACACAAATTCTCCTTTAGAATGTTTGAGAGATTCTGATGTTTGTTTTATTATGACAGAATGGAAAGAAATAAAAGAATTGGAACCAAAAGAATTTTTACACTTAATGAAAACTCCAATAGTCATTGATGGCAGAAGAGTTTTTGACCCAAAAAAAATGAAAGAACTTGGCTTTATTTATAAAGGAATAGGTTATGGTTTGACATGAAAAAAGAAGAATTTCTCGGTTTGATACCAGCTGCAGGTGAAGGTACTAGAATGTACCCCTTTTCTAGAGCTGTCCCAAAAGAGATGTATCCGATACTAGGGAAGCCCGTGATAGAACATTGTATTGAAAATTTGAGAGAAGGAGGGATTAAACAAATTTTTATGATAGTCGGTCATCAGAAAGGAGCATTGATGGATTATGTTGGAGACGGCTCTTTCTATGGAGTGAATGTCGCTTATATTTACCAACTAAAAAGAAGAGGGCTGGGGCATGCAATACTTCAAGCAGAAAAATGGATAAAAAAACCATTTGTGACTCTATTAGGCGATTCTTTTATAGAACCAAAAAAAGAGATACAGAACATGATGAGGTTGCACACAGAAAAAAGACCTATCGCCACGATATTACTGTTCAAAGTGAAAGACCCAAAAGGTTACGGTATTGCTAAGTTTAAAACTTTGGAAGACGGCTTTGGTCTGATTGAAAGAGTTGTGGAAAAACCAAGTTTAGAAGAAGCAGATGAATACAAGTTGAATCACGAATTCTATGCCATTTGTGGTGCTTATGTTTTTGAGCCAAGAATGTTTGATTTTATTGAAAAAACAAAACCAGGAAAGAAGAAAGAAGTTCAGATAACAGACAGTATTCAATTGGCTATAGAAAACGGAGAAAAAGTTTATGGCGTCATATTGAAAGGCAAATACTTGGACGTGGGTAAATGGGGAACTGTTTTTAACATTCAAAAAGATATGCAGAATAAATTCAGTATTGAGGAAATCACAAAAGAAAGGGAAGAGATGACTGATAAAGTAATAAAAACATTGGGGTGAATATACATGAAAATTTTAATCACTGGTGGAGCAGGTTTCATCGGTAGTAATATCGTTGATATGCTCAAAAATGAGAATGAAATTACTGTTTTGGATAATCTTAGTGCTGGGAGAAAAGAAAACATTCCTAATATACCATTCATTCATAAAAAAGTAAGCGATGTAGAAAAAGAAGACGTTAAAGATTTTGATACGATAATACACTGTGCTGCTCAAGTTTCAACTTTCCTTTCTATAGATTATCCGCATGAAGATTTTGAATCAAATTGTCTAGGAACGTTTAGATTGTTCGAAGCATGCAGGAAATGGAATGATGACGCTTTAATAGTATCCACAAGTAGTAGAAGTGTTCTAGGGGATATACAAGAACCAAAAATCGCAGACGAAACATTCCCATACAACCCAAGCACATTCTATAACGTTCATAAAATATACGGTGAAACTCTTTGTAAGATTTATTCTGGTTTGTATGGAATGAAATTTATTATTTTGAGGCCATCTAATGTTTTTGGGCCCAGACAACCATATTGGAAAGGTGGGTGGTATAATTTTATCGCCTTTTGGATAAAACTTGCTCTCGAAAACAAACCCATACCGATATACGGAACCGGGGAACAGATTAGAGATTATGTTTATGTTAATGATACAGCAAATGCCTATGTTTTAGCTCTAGGAAATAAAAAAGCAATCGGTGAGACTTTCCTTTTACCGACTGGCAAAGCAACTACTTTGAATGAACTTGCGAACTTGATAATTAAGTTGA
>JAPLUX010000092.1 GCA_026397455.1 Candidatus Aenigmatarchaeota archaeon
TTTTAATATCTATCAAAATTAAAAGATTTTACTCTGAAATACTAAAAGTATACTATGAATCAGCCCCGATAGCTCAGACTGATATTAAATCAGGAGAAAATTGGTAGAGCGATTGCCTCGTAAGCAGTAGGTCAAGGGTTCAAATCCCTTTCGGGGCTTACAGTAATTTGGTTAATATCATAGGGCTATAAATAATTAACTATTCCTATAATCAGTATGAACAATAAAGCCTTAATTGACAAGTTTCTCGAGTTCTGTAAAGCCAATGGTCTAAGTCAATTAAGGATCACTAAATACTATTACACTCTACCTAAGATTGCTGAATGGCTTAACAAACCTTTTGGAAAAGTAACAAAGGATGACATGATCAAGCTTGTTGGAAAGATAGAAGAAACAGATTATGCCGAATGGACAAAGCATGATTACAAAGCTATCATAAAACGATTCTATAAGTGGATTAACAACGATGAAGATTATCCAGATACTGTCAAGTGGATTAAACCAACTGTTAGGGCAAACCACCAGAAATTACCAGATGATATGCTGACAGCTGATGATATCGATTTGCTGATAAGTAAAGCTAATAACATTAGGGATAAAGCATTAGTCTGTGTTCTCTATGAATCTGGCTGTCGTATCGGTGAAGTATTAGGTATCAAAATAAAGAATGTTTCATTCGATGAATATAGCCCAATCCTATTAGTCAATGGTAAGACAGGATCAAGAAGATTAAGGTTGATTGATAAATTGGGTTTGTTAAAGACATGGTTACAAGCACATCCAGATAAAGATAATCCAGATGAATATATGTTTGTTTCATTAGCACGGAATAGAATTAAAAACAAACCGATAGAATATCATGCTGTTGTGAAAATATTAAGGGAATTGGCTAAACTATCTGGTATTAAACATAAAGTAAATCCACACAACTTTAGACATTCAAGAGCGACACATTTGGCTAATAAATTGACAGAAGCACAGATGAAACAGATGTTTGGATGGACTCAAAATTCTGGTATGGCTTCAATCTATGTTCACTTGTCTGGTCGTGATCTGGATGAACCATTATTGAAAATGTCTGGATTGTTGGATAAAGAAACAGAAAAGGAAGAAGAAACTAAGAAATCATTTGAAGAGAAATTACGAACTAATCCAGAATTTAGATCAAAAATAGCTAAACTATGGTCTGAAGCTGGTAAATAATGACATCATCCCGATCTATCTATCGTCATAAAAGAATAGATTTGATTAAAGATTCTATCGGTTTATTGTGTGATATGTTACTATTGACACATGAACAAAGAGAACAAATCCCACTATCTAATTTTAAGTTGTTGAAGAAATTGCTATTACGACAAGACAAGAAGACCATAATCTTCCGACAAGGTTTTTAGTTTATTAGCAAAAAACAACACTTTCTATGATTTTCATCCATATCACACGGCAAAGGATTGAAAAAGAATGGATTTTAAGTTTTTGTTGAATTCTCACATTTTTATCACTCTATTTTATATACAAGAATCCTATATTTTATTAGACATGGGAATAAAGAATTATCAAATCCATGTCAACTTATCTGATTCTGATATTGAAAAATTACACAGAATAGCTACCACTAAATATGTTACTATTTCTGATTTTGTTAGAACTAAAATTAGAACTGAACAGGTCGATTCATAATGGAAAAATCAGGATGGCAATTACTGTTTGAAGAAATAGAAGAGATGAAAAATAAACAACAAACAAAACAATCGGATGATAAAAATGAAAGTTGAAGAACTTGAGCAATATTTGGATAAGTTAGTGTGTATTGGGTTCTATGATGGTAAAAAGTATGTTTGGTTAAAAGGTTGGTTAAGACAAATCGATTCTGATAAGATTAAACTCGAAACTCACATTAACACTTATTTCATTACTACTGATTCTATAAACCAGATCAAGATTCCTAAGGATTGATCTCCCATGATTCAAAAAGAATATACAGAAACTTTGAAAACCATCAGAGAGAGAAAAGCTTTTGCAGAATATCTTCAACAGAAAAGTCAGCGATATAGAGCTTGGCGATTCTTCGTATTAAAAGATATTAAGGCATTACAAGGGAGGTTGAATTCTTGTGACAATTGAAATACCCGAGCAACTAAGGAAAAAAGAATTTAGATTTGTGCTGTTGAAACCAAAGACAAAAATTCCTTTTGAAAAAGATTGGCAAAGCAAGAACAACTATTCTTTTGATGATCCAAAGCTGATCAAACATTTAGAGGATGGTGGCAATTATGGTATTGTCTGTAGGTATGGCAATCTAAGAATCTTGGATATTGATAATCCAGAACTAATCGAACATTTTGATGTTATGCAAACCTTCACAGTCAAAACTGGTAGAGGTGGAAGGCATTTTTATTTCATTTCTGATTATGGTATAAATCATGTGTTAGCTGGTAGAAAAGGAGAATTAAGGGCTAACAACTATCAGGTTGTTGGTGCTGGTTGCATCCATCCCAACGGAAAAATATACGAAATCACTAAAGATTTACCGATTTTAGAGATAGAAGACAAGGAATTAAGAAAGATAATCGAACCTTATTTGAGATTAGAAACATCGACAACTGAAATAGATTTTAACAAACCGACAGATCAAACACGATCTGGTATTGAATTTGGAGAAATATGTAAACTTATCAGAAAAGGATGTACTAAGGAACAAATCTTCGAGAGGATGATGGTGTTTTCAAAATGGTCTGATGCTCCACCACAATATCGAGAATTAACTTACAAAAAGGCTATAGACAAAGTGAATACGAATGGTGTAAAACAAAGTGAACATGATGTACAAAGTGAACATATAAAATCTGGAGGCTATGTAAGTGCTGAAATTGTCATTGAGCCGATTGGTAGTAGAAGGTATATTTACAACACTATCAAAAAACGTGGTAGTACACAAAGTGAACATGATAAAGAAAAAGGTTGGTACTTGGAAATAGAAGGTAAAACCTATGTTTTTGTTAATCCACCACTATTGAAACCACTATTTCGTGTTTTAAAAGAAGAGGATATTGAAGCATGGATCAATAAAAAGTATAAAGTTAAAACAGGACAGGAAATCTTTAATTCTATCATGCAATATTTCAAGACAATTTACGATCTTGAAGATAAATATTATCCTATTTTGGCTCTTGGAAAATTACAGAGCTGGTTAACACCTATACTCAATACAGTTTTTTACATAGGATTAGAAGCTAAACGAGGCGCTGGTAAAACTTCCATACTTGAAGGTTCTGATATTGTTTCAAGACATGGTTTTTTAGTAGGTAATGTTACCGAAGCTATAGCAAGAGATATTGATGCTCAACAATTATCTGTATTTGCTGACGAAATAGACAATAGGACAAAGGGTAAGGATAATCCTCTTTATCAATGCTTTAGACAAGGCTATAGACGGAATAATCCTTACTTGAGACATAGAGAAAAAACATTTGAACCTGAAAGGTATGACGGATTTGGTTATAAAGAATTTAGTGTTCATGCAGATATTGAAAAAGCTTTGAAAGATAGAAGCATAATGATTCCTACAAAAGTGACTCTTGATAAAAGATTACCCATACTCAATATTTTCAAAGAGCAAATAGGCTATTCCGTATTCAAGGACTTGTTCTTTTGGTATTTAGACAACATTTCAAACTCGTTCACCTTGTACCACTCGTTCACCTTGTTTTCGTGTTTTATGAACGATAATTCAAAAACGATAGAAGAAAAAAGACAGTTGTTGTATGAAGAAATCACAAAGAGTTTTTCAATAGAAGAAATTGGTTTGCTGTCACAATTTGTAGGTCGTAACATTGAGATACTATTCATAGCATTAACAATATGTAAAGCCTTTAATCTTGATTTAAAAGCTAATTTAAAGGAAATCATAGAGGAAAAACAAAGTTATGACGATATACCAGATGCTTATCTGATTGATCTTTTAAAAGAAGCTTTGGTTGTAATTCATGCTGATAATAAAGATAACCAAGATTTTAGAATACAAAAAGGGGATTTTATAGGTTGTTTTTTCTACCCAAAAACTAAAACGTTTGAAGCTTACAGGGATAAATTATCTGGAAAAGGTATAACAAGATTCTCAAGTTATACCTTTACCGAATATTTAAGAGAATTGAATTTTGAAGATAAAGTTAATGTTAAGATGGAAAGAATAGGTTTTGATGAAAGAACAAAAGCAAAATGTCTTATCTTTGACGATTCTATATTAAAAACTCTTGGTATTGAAGATAAACCAGAACAAAAAACACTTGAGGATGAACATGACATCACTTAAAGATT
Organism: Candidatus Aenigmatarchaeota archaeon; assembly: GCA_026397455.1. GTDB lineage: Archaea > Aenigmatarchaeota > Aenigmatarchaeia > CG10238-14 > CG10238-14 > JASEGC01. The sequence goes on from JAPLUX010000092.1 coordinate 4,318, forward strand.
TTGTAAAAAAACCAGATGTACCGATTAAGAAAATGGTCAATGGTGTCTGGATTGAAACTGAAGAGGAGATCAAGACATGGAAAGAAATATGATACCCCACCACCCTATCATGCAATTTTTAAAAATGATTTTTGAGACACTATTGTTTACCATAATAGATAGTATACTCTTTATAGTTGGTGATAGCAATGGGTAAAGGTTTAGTCATAGCTTTCATAATCTGGATCATTCTATTGTTAGCCATCTACATCTACAAGTATGGTTTCACTATGCCAACACTCGATTGGTTTCAGGTTATGACTAATCTGATTCCATCATCCATCCTTTTCTTTGTTTGCTTATTATTTGCCAATCTTAGGATTAACGTAGAAAAGGAAAATCTTAAAAGTAGAATATCGAACATTCAATTTGGCTTTACCAAATTAACAGACATTGATATTAAAATAGAACTTGCTAAAAATCTTATTAACAGTCTTAATCAAGAGAAAGATAATATCATCAAGGACAAGGATAAAGCCATCAAAGACATGGATGATGCTAAACAGAAGATGATTACTGATAATAAGAAAGAATTGAAAGGAATAAACGATTCCTTAATTGAAAGGATTGATACTACTATTGATACAAAATTCAATGACTTAGTTGACAGTTCTAAGATTAAGGAATTCTCACAGAATGTTCAGAAGTTAGACAAGAATATTCAAAACATTGAAAGCTTGAAACAAGAGAATAGAGAAAGTAATAATTATAATAAAAATATGATAAAGTTCTTGGAACAAGAGACAGCTTTCATACAATTCATGCTTACTACTGTCAAATACAACAAGAAACAGAAAGAGGAGATTGAAAATAAGTTGAAACGATTAAATAGAGATCTTACTACTCTAAAAGGTGAAGATTACAAGAGAACTTTAGCAGAACAGAAACAAGTGAAAGGACAACAAGAAGAATATAATGAAGTAATAGAACATGGTGAATTAACAGAACAAGCA
>JAPLUX010000155.1 GCA_026397455.1 Candidatus Aenigmatarchaeota archaeon
GTACATTTTAAAAAGAATGGTGGTTTTAACTATTTTTTATCTTTCGTCTCTTCGATTTCTTTCAAAATTTTCTCAACTTTCTTTTTAAGTTCTGGTAAATCTTTCTTAACGATATCCCAAGTAAGATCAAGGTCTACCCCAAAATAACCGTGAATGAGTTTATCTCTTGCTCCAGTTATTTCATTCCAAGGTACTTCAGAATGTTTTTTTCTGAACCCATTGGGTAGATTCTTTGTGGCTTCGCCTATTATCTCAATTCTTCTTATGATAGCATCTTGTACTTGTGTTTCCTCGAAAAACTGTTTTTCACTAATCTCTTTCACATACTCTTCAATTCTTTCAATACTCTCTAAAATATGTTTAATGAAAACACTTGTATCTTTTTTCACATTATTCTAACCTCTTCTTTTAATATTCTATCTTTCAAAAGAGGGTGAATAGAATTATAAGTTAAAACATCTGTTTTTTTTCTGAGTTTTTTTCTCAATTCAATCTCCACTCTGACTAAATCGAGCAGACTTTTTCTTCCTTTAAACTGAATTAAAATATCTATAAAACTTTTTCTCGTAGCCTCTCCTCTAACGAAAGACCCAAAAATACCAGCTTTTACTACATCATGCCGTCTCAGTATTGGAATAATTTTTTTCGTTAATTTCTCGATATTTTTTTTCTTATTCAACCTTAACACCAATCAAAAAAATCTAGGCATAGCATCTATATATATTTTCTTGGTCAATCTTAAAAACCTAGGATAAGTCTTATTTTCAGTTAGAAGATTATTAACTTTTATTCTGATTTTCTTTTGAAGCACATTTCATGTTAGTACAAGAATTGAACCATTTACTCTTGAACCTGACAGCAATCATCGGGAAACCACATATATCACACTTTTTATTCAGACCTTTAATCGTGCCTGTTTGAGGTAGAGGTGTAGAAAACCTGCAACCTTTGCTATAATTAGAACAACCACAGAACCTCTTTCCAGTCTTTCTTGAAGTAATAATCTTTATTTCACCACCACAATCAGGGCATGTACCGATTATTTTCTGGTTTTTCTTAAAAGAGATATAGGCTTGTGAAAGTCCTTCACCTATTTTTTCCTCATTATTCTTGAATTCAGTCAAAACATCTGTTAAAATAACTTTTGATTCGTCTATGACATCATCCATCTTTTTCTGTCTCTGCCATACCAGTTCCATTTCTTCTTCAAACTTTCTCGTCAACTCTTCGCTCACAATTCTAGGAGAATATTCGACCAACACTTCTGTAACTTTCTCACCGAAACCAGTGACTTCTATGCTTTTGCCTTTCAAGTATCCACGATCATACAGCGTTTGGAGTATCTGTGCCCTTGTCGCCCTTGTCCCTAGACCACGTTTCTCCATTTCTTTTATTATCGAGCCTTGTGTGTAACGGTTTGGCGGCTGAGTTTCTTTCTGGAGCATCTTCAATTCTTTCACTTTCAGGACATGGCCTTTCTCTAGTTTTGGCAATTCTTTTTCCTCGAGTTTAATGAATTCACTGTAATATTTCATCCAGCCAAGGTCTAAAGTCTTAACGCCAGTTGCTATGAAGTCATGACTGTTTACGCTCAAAACAACTTTTGATACTTTTCTGACAGTAGGTTCTCCGAATAAAGAGAAGAAACGTTTAACTATCAAAACATAGATTTTTTGCTGTTGACTCGTTAAACCTTTTGGCATTTCCCCTGTCGGATAGATTGCTATATGCGCAGGGTCGACTTTACTTCCTTCTCTTGGCTTTAATTCAGTCTTAGATAATAATTCTTGGCTAATATCCTTGAAAACATTTATCTGGGATAGTCCTTGTAAAATCTTTCTGTATTCAATCTTTGCCGGCAACTTCTGAGAAGCAGTCCTTGGATACGAAATCAAAGCTTGGTTGTACAACGATTCGGCAATACTCATCGTCTGGACTGGTGAAAAACCGAAACACCTGTAAGACTCTGTCTGTAATGTAGTCGTATCAAAAGGTAAAGGCGGTAGTACTCTGTACTTCTTACTTTCTACATCCTTTACTACTGTATCCTTGCCTTTGCATTCGTCAACAACTTTCTGGGCTTCATCCTTTTTCCATATCTTGTCTTTGATGTATAAGCCGACAATAACCTCTCCATCCGTAAGACAATGCAATTCCAACTGCCAATAAGGGGATGGAACAAATTTTTTTATCTCCAATTCCCTGTCAGCAAGAATCTTTAATGTAGGCGACTGAACCCTACCGCTCGAGACTACGACGAAAGCATTCTTTATGAATTTTTTCATGGCCAGAGTCAATGCACGAGTCGTGTTGATACCCCAATGAAAATCTAGGTAATGACGTGTCAAGCCTGCTTCAACTTGGCCAAGATCCATCTGATTCATCATGTTTTCATAAGCTTCTATCAGGTCTGGTGTCGTCAACGTGGAGAATTTCATCCTTTTTGCGTCTGTCTGATTACAGAGGAAACGCAGTATGTTGAAGCCTATCACTTCCCCTTCAGT
>JAPLUX010000009.1 GCA_026397455.1 Candidatus Aenigmatarchaeota archaeon
CATTCTTTTAGATTATTAATATTTAAACCACATAAGATATTTTCATGCCTTATAAAGATCATTACGTTAAAAGAAAAATTGAAGAGATAAACCCTGAAACAGACTTAAAAGTTAAGATAATGGGTTTTGTTGTGGATAAAAAAGATGATACAGTCATCCTGGATGACGGTAGTAAAAAAGCGAAAGTGTTCGTTGATAATATTACAATCGTGGAAAAAATGAACATCAACCAACTGGTAAGAATTTTCGGTTCCACGTTACCGACAGACGAAGGTTTTGAGATAAAGGCTGATGTAGTCCAAGATTTATCTAACTTGAATATAAATCTATATAAGAAAGTAGAAGAATTGTATAATAAAATGGGGGTGTGATTCGTGTTCAAAGCTGTTCTCTCAGATAGTAATCTTTTCAGGGATTCTATCTCTACGATCGGTGAACTCATAGATGAAGGTATTTTCAAGGTTAATAAGAATGGGTTAAGTTTGATAGCCGCGGATAGGGCCATGGTCGCTGTTATAGATTTTAAGTTGCCGGCTACGATTTTTGAAAAGTTTGAAGTCGATAAAGATCAAGACATAGCAGTTAACATAACTAACCTTGTGTCAGTTTTAAAGAGAGCTGCACCGAATGAAAAACTGGAGTTGGAGTTGAAGGATAATAAATTGGAAATATTGATGAAAAATTCTTCGACTCGTAAATTCACTGTTCCTCTTTTAGACATCAGTCAGGAAGAAATACCACCAATCAATCAGTTAGAGTTCAATGCTAAAGCGAGAATTAAGGCTGATATCTTGAAGAAGGGTATAGACGATGCAGATATCGTTAGTGATTCAATAATCTTTGAAGCGACAAAAGACAGTTTCAACATGAGTGCGTCTGGTGATATAAGTTCTGCTGAGTTAACGCTTGAAAAAGGGAATGATGCTTTGCTCGATTTAAATGTTACTGGGATTGTTAAAGCAAGATATCCATTGGATTACTTGAAGAAAATGATAAAGGCAGCGAAACTTGCAGACGATATAAACATAAGATGGTCTAAGGATTATCCGATGAGAATGGATTTTAGCTCAGTTGATAAAGTGAGTTTAGGATTTGTTTTAGCACCGAGAGTTAGTGAAGAATAAAATAATACAAAATAAATTATAAATTATGGCAGGAATATTGAGACATTTTTTTATTGCATTCATTTTGTCATTCTTACTATTTTTCCTTTTAAAAGGCAATGTTCAATTCTTTCAACTTATTCTATTTTTAATCGGTAATATGATACCAGATTTAATATTCGTACCTTTTTTTGTGTTAAAATACAAGACTCTTGATGCAGAAAAGATAATAAAGAAAAAAGAATGGAAATTTGCATGTCGTTGGGATGAAATTATAATGTTTATAGTTGCCCTAAGTTTTACATTCTTATTCTTTTCATATGAGACTTTAATGTTTTTATTTGGTGTAATAACACATATTATTATAGATTTGTTTGTTCTTGAAGAGAATGTCTGGTGGTAACTAATTTAAATTTTAAAAATACTATTTGAACTTATGAATTTTGAGATTAGTACCCATTTAATAATAAAGAATAGAGAAGCTCTAGAAAGAAAAATCAGTAAACTCGTAGGTAATAATGCACATGTGATAAAAGTTACTGCAAGTATTTGTCCTGAATGTATATCAGAAGGGAAAAGCATCAAGGAATCGAAGTTAGTAGCCATAATCTACGAAGAAGATGGAAAAGTTTGGATCATAAAAGAATGTCCTTATCATGGGATAATAAAGGATCTCTACTGGGGAGATTATGAGATGTATCAAAAGGCGAAAAGATTTGCTGATCCTGGGATAGAGATACTGAACCCTGATATCGAAAAACCAGAAGAAGCTGTTTCATGTCCTGATGATTGTGGGTTGTGTGTAAAACATAAAAGTCATACCAATTTGGGCAACATAGTCTTGACTAACAGATGTAATTTGAATTGTTGGTATTGTTTCTTCTATGCTAAAAAGGGAGAATCGATATACGAACCTTCATTGGATGATATAAGAAAAATGTTAAAACGTATGAAAAATCAGAAACCCATCGGTGCAAATGCCGTTCAATTCACTGGCGGAGAACCGACTCTAAGAGATGACATCGTTGATATAACAAAAATCGCAAAAGAGGAAGGATACGATCATGTTCAGTTCAACACTAACGGTATAAAGTTTGCTAGAAATCCTAAATTGGTTAAAGACTTAAAAGAAGCTGGTACTGGTGTTGTCTACATGAGTTTTGATGGCGTCACTCCTGAGACCAATCCTAAGAACTATTGGGAAATTCCTGATGCGTTGGAAAATTGCAGGAAAGTTGGTTTAGCCGTTGTTCTAGTCCCGGCTTTGATTAGAGGTGTGAATGATCATGAAGTCGGTGATATGATAAGGTTTTCTGCAGGTAACATAGATGTTGTTAGGGGTTTAAACATTCAACCCGTCTCTTTAGTCGGGATGATGCCACGCAAAAAAAGAGATGAACAAAGAATAACAATACCAGATGTTTGTAAAAAAATTGAGGAACAGACCGATGGCCAAATTGCAAAGGATGATTTCTTCACTATACCTTCTGCATCGAAGATAACTAATTTTATAGAAGCTATGACAGGTCAACCTACGTATAAACTATCTTCACATTTTGCTTGTGGCGTTGCGACTTATGTTTTCAAAGAAGGTGATAAGTTAATTCCAATC
>JAPLUX010000188.1 GCA_026397455.1 Candidatus Aenigmatarchaeota archaeon
GGAATACAGCAAGCGAATACAGCAGGATTAGAGAAGACTGACCAAATGGAAGCAGGTTTAAAACAACCTGTTAAATTAGAAGGTCCAGCAGATAAGAATCATAATCCATTTAATGAGAGAGTGGATCCAGCAAAAGCAGTTGAACCTGCACCTATTGCTCCACCAGTAGTAGCACCTATTCAACAGATAGCGCCAGTGAGCGCTAATGGGGAAAAAACTTCAGCTCGTACTAGTATGCAGTCGGACGCACCCGAAAATATAGTGCAGGCTTCACAACCTGGCACTAACGAAGTCCCGACGGCCCAAGAGGCTAGTCCCCCCGTTGTGCCAGGTCCTTCTGACCCAGTGGAACAACCAGAGGTAAAGGAAAAACCATTTGAACAAATGGATGCTTTGGAGCAAGCAGATAATTTATTATTTCAGATACCTGGACGACAGAGATTTTATTGAGGTGAATATAAATGCGAAGACCATTAACTAAATCACAAAGAATAGCCGTGATTTTAAAAAATAAAAGTCAAGGCGGAAGTCAAGGCGGAAGTAGAGGAGGAAGCAGTAATCTTCAACAGAGAACGGCCTTTGCAGATAATTTACCTGAATTATCAGATAATGATTGGATAAAACTGAAAAAAGCTAAAGATTATAGTGAAGAAAAACATGAAGAGTTTTTACTTAATAAAGATGCAGAAACAGGAAGACTAAGAGATCCTAAACAACAATCGTTAAATAGACATATAAACAAGGTGAGATACATATGACAGAATCTGGATTTTATGGCGGAAAGTTCAACAAAGAAAAAGTAATAACTAATCTTGAAAGACAAGGAGAAAGTAAACAAACAAGAGGAACTAATATGTCTAGAGTTCCAATGGATAATGTTCAAAAGGATTATAATACTGGAAATAATGGGGTAAATAATTTAACAGGATTACAAAATACAAAACTTCAGACATATGGTAAGCTTGGTCCAGTTGGAAATATGTTTAGAAAGATCGGTAGAGTTTTTGGAGTTTATGCTGATGAAAGTAGAATTGGGGATGGGATAGATCCACAAACATTGTTTCAAGATTCAATGTTTAAAAAAGATAAATCTGGAAAAGCAACTGAAGTTACTCAATGTAATGATACCAAAGGTATGAAACTTATAACATCAGAAAAACCTCCAAAGCAAACAGATTCAGAAAGATTGTTTGGATACAAGGATGAAAGTTTTGATGAATATCATAGTGATAGTCGAGGACAAAAATTACTTAAAAAATATAAATAACGATGCTAGCAAAACAATTTACACACTTCCCGAAGATGACCTTTCCAAAGAAAGGAGCATTCAGACCTACAGCTAATCAACATGATGCAGTTCGTTCCGACGCATCAATGATGGCATTAGCACAGAATATAGCAGTAGGTAGAGGAGAAGATGAACAATTATCAAAAGAGTATATTGCTCGAAGAATGGAACAACGAGAAAGAATAAACATTAATAAAGTTGTTGCAGGGAATAAAGGAACAGGAAAGAAATTAAGTAATTTTTATCAACACCAAATGGGTGGAGTATATAATACTAAACAATTAGCGACAATGTATGGAATATATCAAGACGACGGTGAGCAAAAAATGTTTGAAACAATACGACCAATGAATTTACAAAAAGGAGATATAGTTTACAGTAACACAATGGGAGAAATAGGTGTTCTTCAAGATAATTTGGATAGAGGAAACGAATGTATTTTAGTGTTTCAAGACAGATCTATACGAATTGAAAAGTCAGCTCATGGACTTTCAAGAAAGAATTTTGCGGATGATGCAGTTCAATCTGAAACCGGTCCAATAGCGGCTTCATCGGCACAAGGTCCAGCGTTATTTAAAGAGCAAGTAGAATCACCACAAAAGAAATTTATAGATGATACAATGAAGAAGATAATAGATGAATGTAATCACCAAGAAGATGCTCACACTCCTAAGAATGATTTAATGAAAGGGATAGAAGTTGAGAAAGAACATGCTGAGACATTTAAGAAAATAGGTAAAGAAGATTCCTCAATTGAAGAAGCTGCAACATTAGTTGCTAAAGATCACATAAAAGAAAATCCTGATTATTATAAAAATCTTACACTTGGAAAAGGAAAAGAGATGCTTGTATCACAGGATAATTCTGATATTGTAGAGACTGCTTCATTTGGATTTAAAGATAGGGGAAGTGAAAAAGTACCTTCAAGTTCTGCACCTGTATCTACACCATCACCAGTTCCAAGTACACCTGTAGCTCATCCTTATATCGGACCATCATCACCAGGATTTAGTATGACGCCAAAAGGAGCAGCTCCGCCTACTCCAATAGTTCAATCAAAACCATCAATATATTCTAATAAGACAAAGAGTTTGGGTGGAACAGGAACTAATAAAGGAAGTTTATCTCCATTAGCAAAACCAAAAGAACCAGATTTTACATCTGAACAAAAAGGAGATGTATATGGTAAGAATTTGAAACCTATAAATTACGATGAAAAGATATCAGC
>JAPLUX010000073.1 GCA_026397455.1 Candidatus Aenigmatarchaeota archaeon
AAAGCATTACCTTTTCTTTTATAACCAATTTTTCTTTCTACACCTAATACAATATAAGCTACTTGATTACACTCTAGCATTTAATTCACATTCTTAATTTAAGTGATAAAACATTTATGTTTGACGATAATTACGCTAAAAAGAATATTGCCGAGGCCTCTAATTAAGACGTGCCGAAGAAATGTTGTCTAACTACCTGTTAGACGAAACCTATATAAATATCCATCACTAAGCCTTAATAATATGAAATCCGATCCTGTAGAAAATTTATACAGGGAAATGAGAATAAGGAAATTTAGTCCTAAAACAATGAAATCTTACGCTTTTCATGTCAACAAATTCTTGGAATTCACAGAAAAACCATTGGATGAGATAAATAAAGACGATATAAAAAGATATCTTGAGGGAATAGATAATCCATCAAACTCCAGAATAGCTATCGCTTCATTAAAATTCTTCTTCAACAATATAACCAAAAGAAAACTTTTCTTCGGAATTGAATACCCTAAAAGAAGGTTTAAAATACCGACAGTTTTAACAAAAGAAGAAATTAAAAGAATGATTGATGCCACAAAGAATGAAAAACACAAATTGTTAATAAAGTTTGACTATGGGACAGGGTTAAGAGTAAGTGAGCTAGTCAATGTAAAAATAAATGATTTGGATTTAAATGAAGGTCTTGTATTAGTAAAATCCGGAAAGGGTGGGAAGGATAGATATAGTGTCATTCCACAAACTCTTATTTTGGGTTTAAAAAATTACTTAAATTCTAGACAAGGTTCCAATTCTTATCTATTCCCTGGAATCGATGGTGGGCACTTTAGTATTAGGTCTGTGCAAAAAATAGTAAACAAGTCTGCTAAATTAGCTAACATTCAAAAAGATGTTTATGTTCATACTCTTAGACACTCTTTTGCAACTCATCTTTTAGAATCAGGGACTGATATAAGAATCATCCAAAAACTATTAGGACATAAAAAATTAGAAACTACTCAGATTTATACGCAAGTGTCAACACAACAAATAAAAAAAGTTAAAAGTCCGTTGGATGATTTATGAAGGGGTAGTGGTCTAGCCTGGTCTATGACACCAGCTTGGGGTGTTGGTAATCCCGTGTTCAAATCACGGCTACCCCATTACTTATTCATTTTACTTTATGCTTCTTCAGAAAATCTGTTATAATTTCTTTTAAATCAGGTTTTCCTATCTCTTCAATCCTGTACCTAACCCTGACAGAAGGTTTGTTAATCTTCAACAACCTGGCCAAATCAAACGGTGTACCGACTAAGACTGCATCGCACTTAGCTTTGTTAATAGTATCTTCCAGTTCTTTCATCTGTTCATCGTTATAACCCATGGCCGGTAAGATTTTACCTAAATTCGGGAATTTCTTATAAGTTTCTTTTACCGTTCCAACAGCGTAAGGTTTCGGGTCTATCACTTCACACCCGAGTTGCTTAGCAGCAATCATTCCTGCTCCGTAAGACGTACCACCATGTGTTAATGTAGGGCCATCTTCAACGACTAAAACTTTCTTACCTTTCACTATTTCTGGTCTTTCTGTTGTCACAACTGAATTGGCTTCGATGATTATAGCCTTTGGGTTGATTTCCTTGATGTTTTTTCTCACGATATCCACGTTTTTTCTTTCTGCAGAATTTACTTTGTTGATTATGATAACATCTGCTATTCTTGCGTTAACCTCACCTGGATGGTATGTTATCTCATGACCAGGTCTTAATGGATCGGCCACGACTATCTGAAGGTCTGGCACGTAGAATGATATCTCATTGTTTCCACCATCCCAGACGATGACATCAGCTTCTTTCTCCGCTTCTCTCAAAATCACACCATAGTCTACGCCTGAGTATATGACAAAACCTTTTTCAACGTAAGCTTCATATTCCTCTCTCTCTTCTATCGTGCATTTATGTTTGTTCAAATCCTCATACGTTGCAAACCTCATGGCAGTTTGTTCGACTAAATCACCGTAAGGCATCGGTTCTCTTACAGCAACAAATTTTATTCCCATTTCATCAAGGATTTGACAGACTTTTTGGGAAGTCTGACTCTTTCCACAGCCAGTCCTGACAGCACAAATCGCTATGATTGGTTTTTTTGATTTTAGCATCGCTTTTTTAATCCCGATTATCTTGAAGTTGGCTCCAGCAGCCAATGCTCTTGAAGCTAGATGCATCACATAAACATGAGAAAGGTCGGAATATGCCAAGACGACTTGATCTATGTCTTTTTCTTTTATGATTTTTTCCATGTCTGTTTCTGGGTAGATGGGTATACCATTGGGATACAATTTTCCTGCTAATTCATGGGGGTATTTTCTTTCTCCTGTTTCCACCGTTCCTAGATTCTGTTCGCCAGCCATGGTGAAACCAACAACATCGTATTCTTCATTATCCCTAAAAACCGTGTTGAAAACGTGGAAATCCATTCCAGCAGCGCCTAGAATAAGAACTTTCTTTTTCATACAAACACCCCGAAGTTAAAGTATAATTAGTCTGGATTTAGTTAAGCTTTTCGGTTTTTTATTTGTCACTAACAGGTCGTTCTCTAACCTGCATCCGCCTATTTTTGGTTCATAGATACCTGGTTCTATCGTTAAAACCATGTTTTCTTTTAGTTTAACTTCTTTCCATTCTTTCAATGCTTCTTTATTCTTTGGTTTTGGTGAGAGAAAAGGATAATCATGTATTTCTAGTCCTAACCCGTGACCAAGAGAGTGTTTGAATTCAAACCCGTTCTTTTTTATGAAATTCTCGGTGGAAACATGAAGCTTCCAAGTCGGTAAACCTATTTTTATGTTCTCAATCGCCTTTTTATAAGCATCTTCAACTGTTTGAACGATTTTTTTCTGTTTTGAAGAGATTTTTCCGGCAATAAAAGGAACTGTTACATCAGAGCAATATCCCTTGTACCTAGCACCAAAATCGACTAACCCCAGACCATCTTGTATCTTCTGTTTAGAAAAAGAGGGGTATGGATGAATGTATGCAGACCTTTTACCTGAAGCTACAATCGTTGGAAATGATAGCTCATCCGCTCCTTTATTTATCAATTCCTGTTCTAAAATCAATGCCAATTCTTTTTCTGTCATGTTTTTTGAAAGATTTTTTTCTATAACTTTTATTCCATGATTTGCTATTTGACATGCCTTGTTTATTCTTTCAATTTCTTTTGGTTCTTTCACACTTCTTATTTCAAGGATGATATCACTGATATCTTGGAACCTAAGGTGCTTAAATTTTCTAAAAATTCTGTAAGGAAAAACATCCTCGAGTATACCGACTGATTTAACTTTCTTTAATTTCTCTTTTAATACCTTTGTTAGGCTGCGGTCATAGCGTTCTAAGTTGATTATCTCATCGACTTCTGCATCTTTCATGGCCTGGTCATAAGTCAACGGTGAAACTGTCAGAATCCATTTATCTTTAACCATCAACAAACAACTGAAAGAAAAAAACTGCTGTAGAAAACCAGTAAAGTATTCTATGTTAACGTCATGTATCGGGTCAGAAGTCAGGAATAATGCCGAATCTAATTTTTTTTCTTCTATTTTTTTCCTGAATCCTTCTAACTTTTTATTAGATATTATCCTCATGAACTCTATTTTGGATTAAGAGAACTTAAAAATTGAAACGTTTTCTAAGAACCTTGATAGAATGGTTAAAAATGTCCTGAAGCATCCCACCCAAGCCTATGTTGAACAATAATGAATATCCACCTAAAGTTGCTGCCAATGCTAATAGACCACCCGTAAAGGTATGATGTAACCTCATTCTTTTACTCTTTCTAAACAAAAAGAACTTCATTTCAGGGAATTTTATACTAATCAATTGAGTAATTGAGAATGTTGCTAAAAAAATAACTGGTTGAAATTCAATCCCTGTTCCTATTAACATAAATAATATTTAGATTTTCTCGTTTTTAATCCTTACTATTGGGGTTTACAAACTTTACAAGGAATATAACCATTGTTTTCGGCTTCTTCTATGTCTTTGAAGCAGGCTAAGTTCTGTTGACTAATTTTTTTAGCCCAAGTACAGTCACAATTATGATATTTTTTCGAAGTCTTACTGCCGACAAACATCGTTCCTGGAGGACAACCCAATGCCTCACAATCTGAATTCGTTTCTGATTGAACAGGAACATCTTTCATTTGTTCTGCTGTAGTTGAAGTTAAAGTTGTCGTTGAAGTGGTTTTTCTTATCGTGGAAGTAGTTTCAACAGTAGTTGTTGTTTCTATCGTAGTCGTAGTTTCTATAGTTTTAACAGTTTTACCTGTATACTCAGAAGGTCCAAAAATGATAGCAATCAAAATTAACGTCAAGAAAGCAAGAAATATAGAAACGATTATTTTTTTAACAGAAAACAATGAATCCCCTGTTTAATTATTGAAGTTAAAGATATTTATTTCCCAGCAACTTGCACATTTTCAAACCTTATGTAAGGACATATGCCTGCTAAGACACTCCCACCAGAAGTAATCATAGATTGGTTAGAAATTCCAGAGATATTTTTTACCATGTCGAATATGTTTCCAGCAATCAATCCTCCTTTTATTGGCTTGGTTAACTCCCCATTCTCAATATAATAACCAACTCTAACCTCAGAAGAAAAATTACCAGTAGTGCCATCAGGAGTCAGCCAACTGAAATGATCGACAAGGATGCCATGTTTAACTTCTTCTATCAGTTGTTCTAAAGTCTTGTTCCCAGGTTTAACAAAAAAGTTGGACGTCCTGTTTATTGGCATAGCCCCATACTTTCCATCAAAAACAAAGAACGTATCATCCTGTCTCAACCCGTTGCCTGTGGATTTAGTCCCATCTTTTATCGCATAGAACTGATCATAGATGAAATCTTTGAAAACTCCTCTTTCAACCAGAACATTCTTTCTCTGTGGAACACCTTCATCATCAAACTCACTCGTCATCAGACCGTAGGGATACAAACCATCGCTGATTATCGTCAAACTATCTGTAGCAACCTTGTCTCCAGGAGAAAATTTGGATATCTCATTGACTTTTGCAGAGCCAGTCGAGTGCGGGTCGATCACAGAACCTAATCCATCCAAAACGGATGTCGGTGAAAAAATCACAGTCGTTGTTTCTGTCCTCGGTTCTTCTGCTATGAACTGATCCTTAGCCATTTTTATCCATTCTTTAAATTTTGAAACCGGTAAATCTTATATCATTCTTCTGTATTCGTGTGGCCAGAACTCAACTTTTTTCCCATTTTTTTCAAGCATGATCGATAATTCAAGCATAAAGTTTG
>JAPLUX010000099.1 GCA_026397455.1 Candidatus Aenigmatarchaeota archaeon
CGTCTACTACAGGAATATTCAACTTAAACGTAGTTGCGAAATATAAAGGTGCAGAAACTGCAAGTAACTCTAATGTTGAAGTTAAATTACCTTTAGAATTTGATCTTGTTAGTATCGATAAGACTTGGATAAAAGCAAACGATAACATCACATTGACTTTTAAAACAATGTTCAAAGGAAGTGGGATTGATTTAAGGAACGAGTACTTGAATTTTTTGATAAATTCTGTTGATGCTGATATAATAGAAATATACAGGAGTGGTGAATACTCTTATGTAAAAATATCAGCACCGAATCTAGCTCCTGGAAACTATAACTTTGGAATAAAATTCACATACATGGGGTTCGTTAAGGAAATTACTAAAGAAATCAATTATGTCGTGCCAATCTCTGGTAGTATCATCGATAGTAGTAACAAACCGATTACAACACAATTAAAATTTCGAAGAAATACGACTGAAACAACTTTCATAACGAGTAGTAGTGGTTCATATTCCGGTGACTTGCCCCCTGGTATATACGATATTGAAATAACTTTTCCAAACTCAAAACTCACTCTTACACAGGTTACTATAAACGAATTCAACAACCCGATAAAGTATGACAATCCATCCTCACAAGTCGTCATTTCTGGATTAGGAACAGGGGGTATTTTCGTTTATGAGATAGCTTTCACTTATTCAAATGCTTATTTGGAAATGACTTACGATGATAGCAAGATTCTCGATGAAAGTAGGATGGTCTTGTACAAGTGTGAAAACTGGAATTTTGGGAGGAAAATATGTAATGCTGATTGGAAAACAGTCGATGGTCAAATCGATACTGTGAGAAATACTGTGAAGATAAACACAACTAGTCTTTCTGCATTCCTTATAGGTTACAAAAAAGATCTTTTCTTGAATTTTGATACTGACAAGGATGAATATTCACTGAAAGAAATAATAAAAATCACTGGTATAATTCAGGATGAAGATTCAAAACCCGTATCAGGAGTTCAAATTACAGCTAACATCCCGAATACTAGTATATCTTCTTCTACAAAGTCAGATGATGGTGGTGTATTTTCTCTAGAATTTCAAGCTCCTGATAAAGAAGGTGATTTTACTATTTTTGTTAAAGCAGAGAAATCCCCTTTTACAACTTTGAATAAAACTGCATCGATAAAACTCTTCAAGAGTGAAAAAATTACAATATTGATGCCAGATAGTATCAAAGTCAATCAAGGTGGAAGTTCATCGATGTGGATTTCGATAGTGAATACAGGACAAATAGATTATTCGCGCTTGACATTATCGTTGTCTGGAATTCCTGACGACTATTATACCATGCCTAATGAAACAGAAGAGTTGAAAGCTGGTGGAGAAAAGAAAATATCAATAGATTTTAAAATACCGAATGATGCAGGTGTAGCTAGTCATACAGGTAAACTCAAAGTTAATTACGGTAACAATTCTTTAGAACAACAGTTTATACTGAGTGTTTCAACCGGAAGTGACAATAAAACTGTAGATGTTCCGATTGATGAAGGTTTCAAGTTTCCGAGTATATTCACAGGGAAATTTGTTTTTCCAACTCCAGGTTTGGATGTTCTTTCAATCATTTTAATTGTAATCTTAGTTTTTTTAATATCTATCTTACTAAAAAGGAAAAAACTAAAGACGGAAATCGAGAGGACAGAGATAAAAAACACATTATTGGATATAAAAGGGGAAATCGGGAGACGTCCGATGAAAAAAAGAAAGAATATAAAGAAACTTAAAAAAAAGAAATCAAAATAGTTCTTAGACAATTATGAAAATTATACCTTCCATTGTTGTTATAATACTTACAATAATATTCATAATTCCGTTTGTATCAAGTCAATCGATAAACTATATAGAAGTTAATGGAACCACATTTACCCAACCAGAAGCCATCAATATAACTGGTTGGACGGATAATTCAAGTTCTGAAACTTATCTTTGGAATGATTATAATGGTACATTTCAACCAATGTTGCCAAACGGAACTGGAACTCAAACAAATATAACTCTATCATCTAACTTGAATACAGGAGATTATACTGTATATTGTAATTCTACTTGGAATTCTACTTTAGCTTGGAAAAGTTTTTCAGTAGCATCTGTAACCACTAATGTGACAACTACTACGACTCAAGAGACAACAACTACAACTGAAACCACGATGTTAACGACAATTCCTGAAACGACAACGACGGTTGAAACTACGACATCTACTCTACCTTCAAAGGTGGAGGACAAAGAACCTCCTACATGGTCAAACTTGAGACATGAACCTTCGGTTGTGAAAAAAACAGACTCAGTCAATATAATAGTTGATTGGCTCGACAACGTATATTTGGATACTGTGATCATCTACGAAAACTCTACTAGTGTATGGAAAGAACATGTTTGCGATAAAGCAACAGGACGATGTTCATTAGGAATAGTTAATTTGTCTGTGATATCTGCTGATATGGCAAGTTCACTCCTGATAGTTGGATTTGTTATTGTTTTTGCTGTTATCATCATTGTATTAATAAAAGTGGTGCATGCACCTAAGATAATATCATCTTTTCTGGCTATAGTATTGTTCATATTCTTACTGTCAATATTCTTGTCTCCAGAGTTATCAAGAAACATGTCAAGAACTTTCTCTAGGTTAGGAATCATACCTGTAGGACCTGTAATAACTTTTTCTCACACTATACTCGCTTCGGAATTGAATGCTGGAGATGTAGTTTCGTACTACAGTTATGCAAATGACACGAGTGGAAATAATAATACGACTGAAATTAAGAGTTTTACAGTGCAAGCGATTGAAGTTGTAACAAAAATAAAGAAACCGCCAGAAGTCACACCTCCTACACCAGAACACTATTTACAGAGGTTCGATTTTGAAAAATCACGGGAAGAAAATGTTTCCTTGGTTAAAGATTTTTATGTAAGGTCTACTTTGGATACCGAAGATCTAGATAATAAAGTATGGGATTGGAATCCAGTTTCAAAAGAAAAAAAAATTAATGGTAGTTCTTCACTTTTTTACGACCTAGATTTTAACAAAAACATTAATGATGGAGATGTAATTTATTCTAAAACAATGGATTTAAATGAAACTGAGTTCATAGAAATAACTTTTTATTATTACCCTAAATTTTCAGGTCATAGGGCAAATATAGGTTTCGAGATCATTTCACCTGATGACATGCAAACTATTGCAATAGGACTGACGGATGTTAAGGCCATATCTTCTGGAACAGATTTTAATGTGACCACTGAAAATCTTGACAACGGGTGGAAAAAGGTTTCTGCAAAAACCAATATAATTATTCAGCCAGCAAAGTTGCGACTTTTTATACAAGGAATACCATACTCAGATGATTTTAGCTCTAAATTTTTTATAGATGAAATTTCAATAAGGTTGGTAAAATGAGACAGATATTTATAATTTTATTTGCAATTGCAATTTTCTTTTTTTCCAACGTAGCTGTTGTTAATGCAGAAACTAGACTTAAAACGGTTGAGTTTTTTATAAACAACACAGCTACACAAATTGCTGCTAATGCTTTCTTCAACTCCACTTTCAGTATACTACTTCCTGAAACAGGTGTTAATGTAAAATCAGCGCATATAGAAGTTTATGGTGTTTCTCCTTCTGGAACTGCAGGCAATGTTGAAGTAAGGTTAAATGATACAAATTTAGGTGTTGTTGCTATTCCTGGTGGAGGAGAGTGGTTTTGGTTCAGGTTTTTAGTCAATGGAACAAATTTATATTCATTATCTGGTGGTGTATCTTCATCTTTTGTCTTCTCATTGAGACCAACAACAGCTATGAACGCATTTTCTTCCAAAGTGGTCATTACTAACCAGTATGATGATACTTCTGCAACTCAAATTCAGACAGTGCAATATTTTATTAATTTAAGTGCTGCAGCAATTGCTTCTACCGGTTCACATAAAAATTTATTTAGTATACATCTCCCTGACGCTAACCCTTCTGTTAAATCAGCTTGGTTTGAAATCGGTGGGTTGACTTCAGGAGCTGCAGCACTTTCTCTCACGGCTTTACTTAATGGTACCTCACCTTCATACGGAAGCTCAATAAATTTGAGCACTGGTACTTCAGAAACAGAAAGTTTTATTGTAAACATAAATGCAACAAGTTCAACAGCTTCAATCTACTCCATAAACAATAACAATCCTTTCATTTATAATCTGACTGTTACTTGTGGTGGTGCTCCGTGTGGAGCATTACATGAAAAACTTTATATTACATATACATTTACTACAAGAAACCAAACTACTTTAGAATTTTTTGTAAATTCAACAGGACCACAATCTGGAGCAGGTGTTTGGCAAAATTATACATTTCCCGTTCAACTATTCGGAGAAAGTCCAAGTGTAAGAAATGCATATTTTGAAATTTATGGTGGCTTGACAGGAACTGCAAATTCGATGGATGTTTTTCTAAATGATACTATACTTAATTCTCCGGCAATAGCACTAGATTTTAATCGTGCAGAAGCTTCCGTGTTCAAGGTTGCAGTTAATGGGACTGGTCTATCTAACGGTCTATATGGGATAACAGACAATACTATAAGAGTTTTTAAACTATCGATAAGATGTAATTCGGCTGCATGTAATGCAATATCAGCCAAGGCAGTAATAACCTATAGTTTTAATTCACCAACTAACCAAACAAATGTGGTTTTCTTTGTAAATTCTAGTACAACGCAAATTGCAGCGAGCGGTTGGATGAATAGTACAGTTATAGTTCAATTACCAGAATCAATCGTCTCAGTGAGTTCAGTTTTTATCGAAAGCGGTGGTAATCGGGGTGGGACTGCTGCCATGACTTCGAGAGTAGTTCTCGGAAATGAAGTTGTGCCTAATGACGCCTCAACATGGTCTGGCACAGGAACGAATCAGCCATATTATGGGTTTAGAACTGTTTATAATGCTACAAATTCTACATCAAGCTCAACACCCTACGGAATAACTGATAATACCTATAAAGCCTTTAAATTTGGTATTCAATGCTCTGGTTCTGCATGTAATAACCTGAATCAAAAATTAATTTTACTTTATTCATTTACCCCTCCTGTTATAGGATTGTCTTTCAACATCACTCTACCAGGATTATCTCCTAATCAATCATCAGGAACACAACCAGGAACTCTTACTACACCTATAAACTTCAGTGCAACTGCTAAAACTGAAAACAATGTTATACCATGCGTATACAATTCGAATTACTGCCAGGATGGTGCAAATTCAATATTCACTTTTAAAAACACTGGAAATGTGGGAGAAAAGTGGAACATATCGTTGAGTCAAGCTCTTCCATCTTACATTCATCTTTATGGAAATACTATTAATTCGAAAGTTGGAGAAACAGAAATAACACCAAATGGATGGATAGTTGCAAACAATATCCTTCCTGGAAACTCTGTACAAGCATGGCTGTGGGCTGGTTATTTAGATGTACCATCAGGGTCAAGGATTGAAATTGCTATAAATCACACTTCGATGACTGCAACTTAAAAAAATAGAAACATTTATTTAATATAAAACAAAATAAATTAATACTGAAAGGATAAATCAGAGGTTTAAAAATGAAAAAAATAAGTTTAGTTTGTGCGGCTCTAATTTTTATGGGACTTATTGGTCTAGTAGTTGCTGATCAATATGCTTATACAACAGCATACTTTTACTTACCGAGTGATGTTAGTTTTGGGGTGTTCCTTCTTGGAACAGCTGTAAATACCTCTTCTAGTCTGGATAACCCCCCTGGAAACCCTAGTACCACTTGGATTTCATTCAATGGAACAGACCCCAACCAGAAGGGAATACAGCCAATGACAACAGGAGCGACGGCAAATCAACAAAATGGTCCTACAAAACCTATTATTCGTATTTATAACATGGGAAATGTTGGTTACAAATTTTATATGAACTCTTCAGTTGGACAGGGATGTATCAGTCTGTGTGCTAATACTACTTGTGGTGGTAGTGGCTGTACTAATCAACCTACATGCACTCCTATAAAAGAGTTATCGGGAACCTGGGCAACTTTATCAACCATTCTTCCTACAAATGGCTACTTGAACGTAACAATGTATGCTGATTTTACCAGTTGTCCGCCACCGATGAACCTCCAGGGAGCAGTATATTACAAGAGCTCCTTAACCTAAATCTGGTTTAAACATGAAAAAAATGGGTTATGGAATTAGTAATGATGATAGAAAAAAATTGGTTTTAATAGGCATAGTTTTCATTATCGGACTTTTTTTAGTCTTAAAAAATCAATCTATCACTTCACAAATAATTGGAATTCAAAATAAGAATGAACCTAAGAGTCTTAGACCTGAATATTGTGGAAATGTCGGTGGTAAAGAAAAATGCATCGATCCACAAACTTTCAAATATTTACCTGATTACCCATCAGATTTTGTTCAAATATATGAATTGGTTTACTATGGTAAGATTAACGATTTGTCCAAGATTGATGAAAAGTATTGGAAACAACCTGAAATAATTCCTACTTGGGGAACTAGCGGAATAAATGCTTATTTGAACCCAGAAAAAGGTAGGTTTGGTGCTTTTGGGTTGGGTTGTTATCCTGGTGAAGCTGTAGCAAAAGTAACGCCAGGTCAAGCAGTAAAATTAATGACTTGGTTACACACATCATGGGCTATTCAAACATTACAGGGTATGTCTTTAGAGGTTGTTTATCCGACTCATGCCGATTCAACAACAGGAATAGCAGTTGAACAAGATTCTTCTATATCAAAATACTTTGATGCGAGTGTGGGTCCAACAGTAGTTTTATTAGGCCCAACATGGCCATACTTCGAGGCTGGGCCAAATTTTGATCATGATGGTTGGATTTTACCTTTAACTGTTGATATAAAGATGCATTATGATATACCAAAAGGGATTTATGCTATTGGAATAATGCCTTTTTCTCCACCACAAGATAAGAATGATGAATGGACGTTGAAATACAAACTAAGGTATTCACCTATTCAACAGTTTTACTTGGGTAAACCTTATTTCACTGTATTCTTGAACGTTGAGTGATATGAAACTTACGATTTACATGATTTTTTTTTATTCTTTTTATTATCTACAGTAAATGCACAAGAACATGCTTATTCTGAGTCTTATTATAAGTCTGAATCAATTCTATTAGTTGATATAATAGAACCGACTTATTCTTTACCTGTTGAAAATGTAAGAGAAGGAGATTTCATTTATCCTATCATACATGTTGAGTATAATGGAACTAATGTTACTGACTTGAGTATAGAAAATTTTACTGTTGATGTTGGTACTCAGTCGGCTTTGATTAACAATATAAGTTACAATGATACAGCTGCTTATTACACGTTGAATATTACAATTCCTGCTAATCCACAAGGTTTTAAGCAAGATATTTGGGTTAATATAACTTACAAAGGAATATGGAAAACTGATATAGATATTGAGGCTGTATGGTATTATACTTTAATAACTACTACAATTCCTGCTACAACTTCATCCCCTCAACCACCCGGTCCCGGTCCAAGCCCTGGTCCAGGTCCTAGTTCAGTACAACCATCCGTTAAAGTTGTAAATTTCACGACAGACGTAGATTTGATAAAAGTTATGCTTAATCCAGGTGGAACTGATAAAAAATCGATAAAAGTTTCCAATATAGGTAAAACTAAACTCGATATCACAGGAAAAATACACTACTTGGATCAATTTTTATTCTTCAAGGAAGG
>JAPLUX010000094.1 GCA_026397455.1 Candidatus Aenigmatarchaeota archaeon
GTCATGTGTTAGCGCATCAATCAACGTACCGTGTATATCTCAGGAAGTCTTCAGGTGAAAAAAGAATTGCAAAGATGATGGACTCACCAAACCTACCATCAGGGGAATGTGTGTTTAAAGTCGTTCCTGAAGGTATTAGAGACCTTTAAGAATCTCTAAAATAAAACTTCTTGTTATGAGAGTATTCGCAGATTTTCATATCCATAGCAAGTATGCACGTGCCACAAGCCCAAATATGGATTTAGAGAATCTTTCAAAATTTGGTAAGTTGAAAGGACTAAACTTGATAGGCACTGGTGATTTCACACATCCAAAATGGTTGAAAGAATTAAAAGAAAAATTGAAACCCGTAGAAAACACAGGCCTTTATTCTTTCAACGGTATGAACTTCATGCTAACTACAGAAATAAGCACAATATATACTCAGGATAATAAAACAAGAAAGATACATCATGTCATTCACGTTCCTAGTCTAGAAATAGTCGATCAAATCAACGATGAGTTAACAAAAATAGGAGCGAAGTTGGATATCGATGGCAGACTTCTTTTAAATGAAAGAACGAGTGTAGAACTCGTAGAAATACTCGTCAAGATTTATAGCGACACGTTGATAGTTCCAGCTCACGTATGGACACCGTGGTTTTCTCTTTTCGGATCAAAATCAGGTTTCGATAGGATTGAGGATTGTTATAAAGATCAGACAAAACACATTTATGCTCTTGAGACTGGATTGTCTAGCGATCCTGCTATGAACTGGAGGTTATCTTCTTTGGATAGATTTGCTTTAATGTCTAATTCAGACTGCCACAGTCCATGGCCTTGGAGATTAGGGAGAGAATGTAATGTTTTTGAACTAGAAAAATTGACTTATTTGGAAATTTTAGATGCCATTAAAAAGAAAGATAAAAAAAGATTTTTGTTTACTGTGGAAGTCAGTCCATTCTATGGAAAATATCACTGGACTGGTCATAGAAATTGTAAAATGAGTTTATCATCAAAACAATCCTTGAAAGTCAACAACGTTTGTCCTGTTTGTCATAGAAAATTAACAGTTGGTGTAGAAGAAAGGGTTGAAGAACTAGCTGATAGAGAAGAAGGATTCATTCCAAAAGATGCGATTCCATTCAAAACTTTATTACCATTGTATGAAATCATTTCTTTTGTTACTGGTACAAATCAACTCTATTCTAAACCTGTGATTAAAGAACAGGATAAACTCATAGACAAATTTGGAAATGAACTGAATATTTTGTTGAATGTTCCGAAAGAAGAATTGTTAAAAATAACGAATGAAAGGATAGCAGATGCGATAATAAAAGTGAGAGAAGGAAAAGTAAAATACATCGCTGGTTATGATGGTGTTTACGGTAGACCTGTTTTTGACGAAGAAGAATTTAAAAAACATGAAGAAGAACAGAAAAATGTAAAAATTCATACTCAAAAAAGATTGATTGATTTTAAGGGCCTGTAGTCTAACGGTAGGACTGTAGAACTAAAACCACCCTCACACGGTGGGGAAAGCGGTTCGATTCCGCTCAGGCCCATTATGTTAATGGTTTCTGAACAGTTATATCTGTTGAACTGTCTAAACGCCAACGATATTGGAAACTTAAACTTATAGTGAAATCTTGTTTATTTGAAACACTGTTTGGATTGACCCTCATAGTATATTTATTCTGACCTGAATAAATCACAAAAGGTGTGGTTCTTTGTCCAGCATAGATTGTTACAGAAATTGGTCCACCGGTCTGTTTCAATTGGGAAATACCTGCCTTAGAAGTTAAAGCATCTTTTTCAGATTTAGATAAAGATTCCCAATAACCTTTTGAGACAAAAGTCAATATACCTGTAACATCTGTTGAATAATCATACTCAGTTCTCACATCAAAACTGTAAGTAGTATCAGATTTTATACCTTTTGGTGATGTAAGACCCCAAACATATGGAGGTGTAGTTTCTCCAGAAATATCTTGTGTTGGAGGAAGTAATTGAGTTATACCTTGATCATCAAATGAAAAACTTTGACTCCCTTCTGTTATTCCCCAATCAAAACTACCATTTCCAAAAGTTACACCATAAAGTTCTACCTTCATGTTTTTAGCTACAGCATCACCTACATTCTGAAGTTCAAAATTTAGGTTAGCAGGATCACCAGCCATGACAATAGTGGGATCAGGAGAAAAATCTGATATGATTAAACCATTAGTTCCAGTCTGTGATGTTTGTGTTTGTCCGACACATCCAGAAATTAAGACAACGCCAATAAGTATCAATAAAATTAAAATTTTTTTCATTATTTAACCACCCATAAATTTACTTACATTATTATTTGGATTTCATAGTTAAAAGTTTTACATTCTAACACAATTCATACAATTCATAGCTATTAAAACGGTTATTATCAGTAATATTAACAAAATAATCCATATTTTTCTCTCTTTTCTAGACTCAAACAACCATATTATGAATATAAACCAGACAGAAAAGTATGAAACTAAAGGAAGGTTGAAACCCAAAACTAAATTAAAGATGTTGTATCCTTCAGCATAAAATGCCGATTCTAGACCAGTGAATGAAGTCGCCAAGAAAAAACACGCCCAAATCAATAATATTCTAGATTTTTTCTTTTCTTTTTCTAAAAAAATTCCTAGGATGAATAAAAAACACGCCATCACACCAGCAATAATGGAATAGGCCAACGGTAAATCTGTGAACATTTTCTCAATAAACTATTTTTCTTAAGTGAATTTATATGTAATCCTCTAAATTCTTTTCATGAGTATTCAAGAATTGTTTAATCATTATTTTGTTGAGACTGGTTATGGTTATAATTCAGTAAACACGACTGTTTATGGTTTCCTTTTGATTATTTTTGCTTACATCATTTACAAAATACTGAAAAAATTACAAATCAAGGTTGATGGAAAATTAGCGATATCAGTAGCACCTTTTGTCGTCTTCGGCAGTTCAATCAGAATTTTAGAAGATGCAAACATCATTTCTGGATATTTTTTCGTTACACCAGGAATTTATTTCCTCATTTTTGGCATAACATTTCTTACACTCTTAGTATCATGGGAAATAGAAAAGAAATTCCACATACAATACCACAAAATCATGTTCATAGTCGGTTTAATTTTAATCAGTCCTGTTCTTGGAACCTTAAAATACAACAATTTCCTTGGAATAGGATACGTTTTACTCTATTTCACACCTTGGATAATTTTTTTGAAAATAATACCTTTGTTGAAAGAAAATAAAATTGTTACAGGACTTCATGTTTTCGATGGGACTGTCACTTTTGTTTCATTGAATTATTTTGGTTATTATGAACAACACGTTCTACCAAGATACTTAATCAATTTATTTGGAACGCCACTATCATTCGTTTTTTTGAAAATTTTAGTAATCGTTCCAGTACTGTTTTTTATCGATAAATATTCCGAGGATAAAGATTTCAATAATTTCATAAAACTGGTGATAGGAATATTAGGAGCAGCAACAGGAACTAGAGATTTTCTAAGGTTATTCTATTTAACTTAGAATCATTTTGTAATTATTACAACTTTTGCGTTTTTTATGTTGTAAGTGGTACCAGTCTCTGTAAAGAATGAAATCGTGTTTTCTCCTCTTACTAAACCAACATCTACATTGTAGAAATTTACTACAACACTACCTCGACGTTTACCTTCGAATACTTTGTAATCGTTTATTTTAACTATTAAACTCCCATCACCTTCGTAACTCTCAACATCGAATTCAACTCTACCTTTCTCAGAATTGACTAACTCATCTCTAGCAACATCAAACGTTTCCTTTTTTTCCACATTTCCGAAGGTGTTGATGCCAAAATCAATCTTGTCTATCGTATAAACAATACTTTTTGGTTGAATATAACATTATCGTTCAATTTTACGACTAAATTACCTTCTTTATTCGTGTACAAAACATCTATGGTTATAAAACCGTCTGTGACAATACTCATATCCCCTTCGATTCTACCGCTAAGACTTACTCTTTTATCCTCACTTGTACTTTTTCTAACTTCCACGTTACTCACACTTTTTAAGGTTTCAGAACCAGAAGCATAAGTGACAGTGAAATCACCTAAATAATGAGTTTGTGGCGTCTCAGTAGATTTTTTTGTACTAGAGCTAATCACTGTAACTGTTAAAGGAACAACTACTTTTCCGCCTTCAGCAGACTCAACTTCTATCGAGCCAGAATATTCCATTTCTGTGGTACCGTAAGGAACACTTACAGTAACTTCGATGTTCGACAAGCCAGAAGAGTCAAAATCATTGTTACTAAAACTTATCCAATCTTTTATAGTTCCTTTAGGTGTTAAAGTAACCTTTTCTGAAGTAACGTTTATTTTCAGGATAAACTTTTCTGATGAACCTTTATTTATTGTTAAAGATTGAGAATCTGGCGATACTACAGGAACCTGTGTTTGTGTTGGCACTCCCCACATCAATAGCATGACGATTATTATTATCAATCCAGCGATGAGAACAAATACAAACTCATCCATTTTTGCTTCTGCCATAAACAGTCTTTTGATTTCTATACTAATATTTTTATTGTCCAATTTAAACTTCAAAAAACTATAGAATTTTAGTGGTATTTCATGAACATAATAAAACATGGTTTTGACAAAGGCTTTGTAATAGTCAAAATCAACGTAAACGATGATTTATGGTATTTGGAAAACGTGATAGAAAAAGGAGATTTTGTTAAAACAAGGACTTTGAGGAACATATTCATAGAGAGACAAGGACAGCAGGTTAAAGCAGAGAAAAAACCGATGGTACTTAAAATAGAAGTAGAAAAGATAGAATTTCAAAAATTTACGAACCAATTACGTTTGACTGGGAAAATTACAGAAGGACCTGATGATGTTCAATTAGGTTCATACCACACGATAGAAGTTAAACTCAGTACAATATTGACTATCTATAAAAAAGAATGGAAAAAATATCAAATTGATAGATTGAAAAAAGCTTTGACTAAAGTTCCTGATGTACTGATAGCAGTAGTTGATTCTAACCAAGCAACTTTTGGTATGTTGAAGAGAAGCGGTGTTGAAATTGTATCAGAATTGAGAAACCCTCATTCTACTACCCAAGAAGAGGAAAAATTACCTGAGTTCTACAAGAAAATCGCTTCAGAAATAGAAAAATTCTCAGAAAAAGTTGAGAGAATAGTTTTAGCTGGTCCTGGATTCACGAAAGAACATGTTCAGAAAATCATACAAGACAATTATCCAGACGTGAAGAGTAAATTAATTATCGATACTACAACATCAGCTACAGAGACAGGGGTTAATGAAATATTAAAAAAAGGAACTCTGGATAAAATCATCAGAGAGAGTGAGATAGTAAAAGAATCTCAAGTCATCCAAGAATTTTTTACACATTTGAACAAAGACGATGGTTTGTCTGTCTATGGTTTAGATCAAATAAAAGATGCTGATAATACTGGTGCTGTTAAGATTTTGTTGGTTTCGGATGAAAACATAAGGAAGGAAGAGATTGATAGATTGGCAAAAAAAGTTGAAGAAAAAAAAGGTCAGGTTGAGATAATATCTAAGACGCATGAACTAGGGGAACAGTTTCACAGGATGGGTGGTTTAGGGGCTATATTGAGGTTTAGAATTTATTAAAGAATTGATATTTTTCTACAAACTCAAACGTTTAATTCCATAATATGTAACGCAACTTTCACTATCCACGATAGCCCAGATCATTTCAGTTCTGATGTTCTGTGCGAGTCTCACAGCTCTTGAAAGTTCAGGGAAGGAACAAGTAAACTCTTCTGGTATAGCATGAACAACCCATTTCGTATGTTCAAACTCAGCTTTTGGTCCTTTCTTCAGTTTTACACCTCTTTCATAAACTCTAAAATCACAACCAAACTTAAGACCAGTTTTAACAAGGAAACCTCTATCCCTCAAATCACTATAAACAATCAACCTTGCATGAAAATTTTTCTCAATCTTGGTGCAATAATCATACAACTCTTCTTTCGTTAGTTTCTTTTTCTTTTTTTCTTTGACAAAAACATTCAATTTTTCTTTGTTGAATAAAAACATCGCTTCTACTAGCGTTAACTCAAGTCTATCGTCTAAAACTTTTCCGTATCCAGATTCTTCTAATTCACTGAAATCTTCTTTTTTCCAAACGATTACACGTTCTTCCGACAATTCTCCTTCTAGCATGAAAATCACTCTTAACTCAATCTATTTAAGCTTTTCACAGTCCTAATTGTAGTTTGCACATATCGCATAAATACTTTGTTTTTTTATCAACTTCCCCAACAGTGTTGGAAAAATTCATCACACAACCACGGTTGTTACAGTGTGATAATCCCAATACATGTCCCACTTCGTGGATTGTTTCCTTTACAATCCTTGACTCAAATAACCCATCGTCTTTTGTTTGATGAAAGAATGTTGGGTCTAATCTACAAATCGATACAATGGCAACTCTTCCTTTCATTTTTGCCTGACCGAAAATGAAATTCAAACCTTCTGTGTACATGTCTTCTTTTGTTATGCCCAATATCCTACCGCCGTGGTTTTTTTCAAGATGGTCTAACAAAAGGTCAGAACGGTATTGATTTCTGAACTTGTTTAGTATTGAAACAGGCATTTCCTCAACATTCGCAACATCACCGAGCATCTTATAAGTTACTTTCAATTCTTCTCTCACTTTTTTTAAGATTGAGTCTGGAACACCACCCAGAGGAATTATTGTTATTTTGATGATCTCACCTGAATAGAATTAGGATTTATGAGTTAAAAAACTAAAAAATAATAATGAAAAATCTAATATTGATTGCAATCTTTCTTGCTATAATCTTAGGTTTTTTATACCCTAAAGGTACGATTTTTCAATCATTAATCCTGCCTTTATCAGCTATTATGATGTATATCAGTGTTCTTGAAGCAGATATTAAATTTAAAAATTTTTTGAGAAAAGATTTGATTTATTGGGTACTTATAAATCTCGTAATACAACCTATTTTTGCTTATTTTATTGGTTCTTTTTTCATTAAAGATTTACGGTTAGGAATTTTTCTAGCAGCAATAGCACCATCAGGAATCAATTCCCCAGTTTTCATAAATTTGTTAGACGGGGATACACAATTAGGAGTTTCAACTTCTATTTTAGCAAATACATTTGCAATGATTTTTATACCAGTTTTCTTGTTCATATTTTTTGGTATGAAAATATCCATTCCTTATAACCAAATTTTAATAACAATATTCGGTTTATCTTTGATACCTATAACTCTTGCTATTCTTACAAAAAAATTTTTAAGCAATTTTCATAAAAAAATACTGAAATTCTCTGACATAATCTTATCATTATCATTCTTCATCATTTTATGGGTTATTTTTTCTTCTGTTTCTGGTTCTAACAGTTTTTGTTGGCTATTTTTTTGGTTATATTTTTGACAAAAAGAAGAATTTTAAAAGAACGTTAACAATACTTGGTGGATATAAGAATCAAAGTTTGATGTTAGGGATAATTTATGCTAATTTCAATAACATTGTTGCAATCCCTGTCGCGATTTATATAATATCCCACCACACTTTCAACGCCATACTAATTTGGCTCCATAACAGAAAGAAATAAATTAAATGGGACGGACGTGATTTGAACACGTGACAGCACGGTCTTCAGCTTCGCCAGAATTGATCTTCGTGCGCTTTCGAGAGATCCTCTCCCGGGCTGAGCTACCGTCCCGTTAACTTAATTATTCTTAACTTAACTCTTTAAATTTTACTTTAATCTGTATTTTATTCCTTCTTCAATTATGAAAACTAATACACCAAGTCCTGTTCTTAAACCATTAAAGATACTTCTCTTATATTTGTAAATGACTGTTACTGGAACCTGTTTTATTCTAAGTCTACATCTCAAAACTTCAACGAGCATCATGTTTTCTATAATATAACCACCGTGTATTTTTTGAATTTTTTCTAAAGCTTTTCTAGACAAACCCATGTATCCACAGTTAGTGTCTTTTAACTTTGTCCCAAAAAATAGATTAAAAATGCTTCTCCAAACAAAATTTCCCAAATTATGTCTCAAAGGAACAGTACTCCAATCCCTATAACCCATCACAAAATCTACTTTTTCATCTTTTAAACATTTCAATATTCTATCTGCTTCTTCCGGTAAATATTGCATGTCAGCATCGATTATTACAACATATTTTACTTCTGGCATTTTTTTCAGAATATAATCAAAACCTGTTTTTAATGCTTCACCTTTTCCGATGTTAATCGTATGTCTTATAGCAATGGCTTCAGATTTTTTTGCTAATTCATTCGTTCTATCTGTAGAACCATCATCAATTACGATTGATTTTAAACCTATTTTTTTTAAACGAGAAATCAATTTTTCAATCGTTTCTTCCTCATTAAATGCCGGTATTAATGCTACAGATTCCATTTTCATCTACTTAATCATTAAAACATAATTTTTTCAAACTTTCTATCATTTTTAGGTACAACTTTTCTGGTATTTTTTCACAAACATAATTATAATGTTTTGTAACTTTATCACCTACTTTAACATTTACGAAATCTAACTTCAATTTTTCATCTTTATTCAAGAAAGGTGATTTAACTATTGTTTTATCTCCTGATACAGATATAACTTCGCAAGGAATTATCATACATTCTTTCTTATCAACATTCTTGATTTTTTTCATTCTGATATTTTTGTTGTGATCAAACCACCAGTATTTTTGAACTTTTTTCAAATCTGTTATAGAATCAACAAATTTCATCACACGCCAAAATATATTCTCTATTTTCTTGATAGATAGATACAATTTTTCATCTTTTGCTGATCTATACAGCAAATCATATTCTTTTTGAGTAATCTCTTTTCTGGATAGATGAACAAATGAGCACGGGAATGCATA
>JAPLUX010000018.1 GCA_026397455.1 Candidatus Aenigmatarchaeota archaeon
AGATTCACAAGGACCGATCCTTTCTATCGTCTCAATAGCCGCAGCTATCAACGCAGTTTCAGAACCGTCTAAACTGGAAGGAATAAGAATCTTACCATGTGTCTTTCCTTTTTCATCTTTTAGAATTACATCTATTCTTCCAATTCTACCTGTACGTTGTAATTCTCTCAAATCCAGATCCTGACCGAGCAGTCCTTCAGTCTGACCAAATATTGCCCCAATCACATCTGGTTTTTCTACTACACCATTCGCGGTAAATTCCGCTTCGATTAAGTATTTTATAGTTGATTGTGCTAATTTTCCCATGATAAACATCCTCCTTTAGTTTTGATAATTTATTCAATTCTTCGATTTGTGTTATCCCGAAAGAATTCTTGAAAGTTTGCCTCAACCTCGAGTTGAAGTCAAATTTATTTTTTCTCAAAAATTCACAAATGATTTTATTATTTTTTTCTCCCTCTTCGTCGAAATCTGTTAGAACAACGTATCTTTGATTTTTTTCTAGTGATTCAATGAGCGTTTCAATTGGCTTTCCAGAAATCTCTATGATATTTTTTAAACCAAGAGAATTCAAAGCTTGTTTGTCTCTTTTTCCTTCTACGATTATCGTTACGTCTTTAAAAATGTCTAACAATTTCTCCGGATTACAAGGGATAAACATGAAAACCGATAATTATTATTAAAACCATAACTTATTTAAAACAATACTATTCTCTACAATTCTCACAAACCCATTCGTCGTCGACAAGTCTTAGGTCGTCTGAGTATTCCCCACAAGATTCACACAAACCAGATGTTGAAGTTTCTTCGAGTGAAGGTTCTTCTGCTCTCATCTTTAGTCTGAAATTGAGTATGTCTAGCATGTCAGGAGATGCCCTTGCTATGTCTGTGTCAGTGACGATACCGACTATCTTGCCGTTATCAACTACTGGTATTCTTTTTATTCTGTGTTTTTTCATCTTTTCAACTGCCAACGTTATATCTTCGTTTGGTTCTGAAAAGGCGATTGGGGATGACATTATTTCCTCGACTTTAAGTTTTTTCGGGTCTTTCCCCAGTGCAACGATTTTTTTGTTTATATCTGTCTCTGTGATAATACCTATCGGGTTTTTGTCCTTTACTACGATTATCGAGCCGACTCTGCGATCGACCATTATTTTTGCTGCTTCCTGTACAGTTTTATCGTAATCTACTTGGACGACTGATTTTGTCATTATGTTCTTGACTAAAATTCCTGTTGCCATAATAATCAATACTCTTTTATGTTGCTGAATTTATAATAATTGCTTAACAATAAAAAGATATATTAAAAAATGGAAAATGTTTAAATTCGGTGTTATGATGAATATCATTGTAATTTCAGATATTCACGGTGATATTGAGAATTTGTTTAATTATTTTGATAAGATAAAGGAATTGAACGTTGATGTGATTGTCTGTCCTGGAGATTTTACCGACGCTAATATGCCTAAGAGTTTTACACAAGAAGATGTAGCAAAATTGATCATTAAAGAATTGAATTTATTGAAAAAACCTGTTTTGGCTGTTCCTGGAAACGTGGACACAAAAAATATGATCAAACTTTTTGAGGATGAAGGAATATCCATCCATGGAAAAGGAAAAATTATCGGTGATTTTGGTTTCTATGGTTATGGCGGCGCGTACACGCCGTTTGAAACAAACATAGAACCAACAGATGAAGAATTAAAATTCGGTTTAAAGAATGCTTTTAATGAAGTAAAAAACGCTAAATATAAAATTCAAGTCACACACACACCACCAGCTGGGACAAGAGTTGATATGATTCAATCTGGTTTACACGTTGGTTCAAATATTGTTAGAGAAGCCATAGAATCATACGGACCACTTGTTGCAATATCTGCACATATACATGAGGCGAGGGGAACGGACAATATTAAAAATACGTTGATTATGAATTCTGGTAGGTTTCCTGAGGGGTATTTTGGTTTTATTAAAATAGAAAATGGTTCAGTAAACGGAAAAGTTCTTAATTTGATAGAGTAACCAACCCGTTCATTTCTCATAGAAAAATAAGGTAAAAGAAAAAATCTCAATATTAATATAACACTGTTATATCTTTATAATTAAATGTGGTTATTTTCATCGGAAATCATGGGGTGGGGGATTATATACTTTCCAAGAGAAAAGGCTTTATTTCAATAGGAACAAAAATTAGTTTATGGTACGTTCTATCCAAACAATTTTCCAAGAATTCATAGAAAAGAAAACGTTGATTTTTAAGGACAGGAACGCATTAACATCCGATTTTACACCGGACAACATTCCTCACAGGGATAAAGAAATAAACACAATGGCTTCGATATTGGCACCATCTTTGAAGGGAGGAAAGCCATCTAACATTTTCATTTATGGTATGACTGGGACAGGGAAAACACTCGTGACAAAGTATGTTTGTAGTGAACTAGAAAGAATGTCCAACCAAGGAACAAACCAAGTCAAAATTATCTACATCAATTGTAAGATGAAAAAAACGGCAGACACGGAATACAGGTTATTAGCCGAACTATCAAGGATATTGGGCCAAGAAGTTCCCATAACCGGTTTACCGACAGAACAAGTTTATAAAATATTTTTTAACGTTCTGGATTCAACCAACTGGGTTGTTATAATTATTTTAGACGAAATAGACTCTTTAGTCGTTAAAATGGGGGACGATTTCCTCTATAATTTCACTAGGATTAACGGGGAACTCAAAAAAGCAAAAGTCTCTATCATAGGCATAACAAACGACCTTCACTTCATCGACATATTAGACCCCCGTGTAAAGAGCTCTTTGAGTGAAGAGGAGCTCCTTTTCCCACCGTACAACGCCATCGAGTTGCAAGATATACTGAAACAAAGGGTATTATTGGGACTTAACCCAAACATAATATCCGAGGAAGTCATACCTAAATGTGCCGCTTTAGCTGCTCAAGAGCACGGCGATGCTAGGCGCGCGCTAGACCTTCTAAGGGTTGCTGGTGAAATCTCGGAGAGACAGAATGAGTTAAAAATAACCGAGAAACACGTTGATTTTGCCCTTGAGAAAATAGACTATGATAGGATAATGGAATCGGTCAAATCCTTACCAAAACAGACGAAATCACTCCTTTGGTCTGTTATAGGACTTGAAGAAAAGGGGGAGAAAGACATACAGACCGGTGACATATACAACACCTATGAAGAAACTTGTAAGCAATGCGCTTTACATCCTTTAACACAGAGAAGAGTTTCTGACCTTATCTCAGAATTAGACATGATGGGAATAATAAACGCCAGGGTAATTTCTCTAGGAAGATACGGAAGAACGCGTGAAATAAACATGAACACCTCGCCGAAAATAAAAGATAAAATGAAAGAAATCCTAAAATCAGGATTGATGATTTAATTTGGGGGTAATTCATCCGATGAATGAAGAAGAAGTTGTTAGGCTATTCCTTCAGAATGGTTTTCAAGTGTCTAAAAATGCCCTGCCGTTGGTGTTAGAAGATCCAGAACACATACTATCTGAATTAAAAAAAATGAAACCAAGGCCTTTCATAATATCCGAACAACACATAAAAAACATCCAGAAACCAGTCAAAATAAAACCATTAGAAATAAAAACCATTAAAGAGTATAGACAAGAAAAGAAGCCTGTTTGTGTTAAAGATTACGTCGATCATTTCATCTCAAGGTACGAAGAACTGAAAAAGATTATAGAACCAAAAATGGGGACTGAAAAACTCATTTCTATCAACAAAATAGCGGTTCAATCGATGATGTTTTCCGCAATAGGTATTGTAAGGGAAAAAAACAGGAACAACATACTCATCGAAGACACAACGGGCGAAATGTACGTATTCTTTGATGATAGTTTAAAGGAAAAGTTTGAAGAAATAGGTTTTGATGATGTTATAGGTGTGGTAGTCAAGAAAAGTAAAGACAAATATTACGCGAAGAATGTTATCTTTCCTGATATTCCTTCTAGCAGAGAGGTAAATAAGACTGAAAACGATATGGTTTTAGCAGTCGTTTCAAGCCCATCCAAACTCGACGTAGCAAAATACAACGATTTAATATCAACACTCACATCGACAAAAAACCTATCTTCCATCGTTTTTTTTGACGATACAACTAACGAGAATATAACCAATGATTTCTCTAAATTTAGGCCGATAACACCAGAAACAAACCCATCACTCTTCCAAATCGAAAACATCAAAATCTTGATTTTACCAAAAAATTTCTTTGAAACTCTCACTTTTGATTTTAAAACATCCGACCCTATCACACCGATACTGAAGAAACGACATTTATTCCTCCGATTCATTCCTAACACTCACAACAACCATGATGAATTTGTTTTAACTGAAATTCCTGATTTAATAATCTCAAACTTTGGCGAAACTATTAACAAAAACTACAAAGGAACGACAATAGTCTCTAACTCTAACCCAAATAAAACCTTTCTTATCAACTTAAAAACCAGAGAAGTAATTGAGAAGACTTTCTGAAAAAATATTTTACAAACTCTCACTTTTTTTTCTAAAATCCCTCTGATAGAATATGGACTGAACGAAGTGAAGGTTTGAAGTGCGAGTCGGGTTTTTATTTCTTAAAATCCTCAATTTTGAAGTTTGGAAATATTTTTTCCAGATTTTGTTTGTAGGCAGCTCGGGCTGCGGATAAACCATAAGTGAGATCTACATGAGGAATTACCACTTCAACTTTTTTTTCTGTTTGGTATATGTTCAGTACATTGACCCATCCTACTTGTCCGTTATAATGATTTTCAAAAAATGAAACGCAATTATCTTCAACTTCAATCTTAACCCACTTAGAAACCAAAACATCAGGACCTTTAATAGGAAGCAATGTATCTAGATTACCAAAAAGACGACCAATCAATTCATATGTAGGACTATCGGTTTTTTTCGGATCGAATTTTAATGTTACTTCTCTCCCTTCTAATACATATGTTTGAGTTAGAGCCATACTTAATAAGTAAAGATATTAACAGATTTAAACCTTATTGCGAGCACTTCAAATAGACACAATAACATTTCTCATTAAAACAACTTAACAAAACCCTCACTTTCAAAAAAATTATATAGTCCAAACAATAAGTGAATAAAAAAGCAAACTCACAATTCTATTTCATGCAAACAAAATTCCAACTACTCGATGCTGATTACATTCTGACAGATAATAAACCCGTTGTTCGATTATTCGGCAGAACTGATGAGAACAAATCAATCACAGTCTTTTATGACAAGTTTTTACCATATTTCTACGTTTTGCCAGCAATTGGGAAAAAAACAGAGCTAAAAGAACTTATAACAAAAAAATACAAGGAATTTGTCGTTAAAATTGAAACGGTTGAAAAGCACCTGCCGATTGGTTTTAATGAACAACCAGAAGAACTCATAAAAATCACGTTGAACAACCCAGCAAGAACCCCGATTATAAGGGATGAATTGAAAAGAGAAAAGTCAGTAAAAGAGGTGTTTGAAGCGGACATCCTTTTCAAGTACAGGTTTATGGCAGACCACAACATCTCTGGTATGAAATGGTATGAAGTGACCGGCAACGGCATACAGACAAACACAGTAAAAACAGAAAAGAAAATTGCTGCTGAAACCCTCAAAGAATTGGATTTAGAGGAATACATACGACTTAAACACATGAGTATAGACATAGAAGTCGTTTCTGGTGAAGGTGGCTTACCAGACGCTGAAAAAGACCCGATAATCCTGATAAGTGCCTATTTTTATCCTGCTTATAATGGAAAGAATTCTTTAGTCCTTTCTGCCAAAAAAACAAGAGGAAATAATGGTGATACAGTAGGTTTCTATACTGAGAAAGAGATGTTACAAGAATTTCTAAAAATCATCGATAATTACGACCCTGATATAATACTCGGCTACAACATCAACAACTTCGACTTACCTTATATCGAGACAAGGTTGAGGAGAAACAGTTTACCTAGAACGCTTGGTAGATGCACACAAAAATCACTCATACCTAGAAAGGTCACAAACAGGTACAGAAACACTATAACAGGTCGTGTTGTGGCAGATGTGTATGATTTAGTCAAGGAAGCAGCAGTAAAGTTCGGTTTGTTCAAAGGTTTGAAGAGATATGGTCTGGGCGACATTTCAAAACTCATATTAGGGGAAGGAAAGGTTGACATCGCACACAGCGAGATCAACGGGCACTGGACAGACAACGGAGAAAAGCTACAAAAACTCTTGGATTACAGCAGGAAAGACGCGCAACTACCCTTACAAATCCTACTAAAAGAACAAATGCTCGACAAGTTCTTCGAGTTATCTAAAGTATCTGGCATCCTTTTACAAGATGCTCTGGACGGCGGCGAGTCGACAAGGATAGAGAACCTTCTTTTACGTGAATTCAACAAGAGAAATTTTGTCATACCATGTAAACCAGACACGGATGAACTCTCACGAAGAAATATAGTGAGACAGACTAAAGGGTTGAAAGGGGCTTTTGTCCTTAACCCAACTGTAGGTTTTCACAATAAATGTGTTGTTTATCTAGACTTTCGTAGCATGTACCCAAGCATCATCAAATACTTCAACATCTGCCCCAGTACTTTGCTTTTATCGGATAAAAAAGTAGATTTTCTCCAAACAACCACTGGCACAAAATTCGTCTCCCCAAAAGTAAGGGAAGGCATCGTCCCAAAAATAATCAGATACTTGCTGGATACAAGGTCTAAGATAAAGAAAGAAATGGATCGTACGAAAAAATCAGAGAGAAAAAGATACTTGTATGCAAAACAGTATGCGTTCAAGACGGTTGCTAATGCCTTTTATGGTCATCTAGGATATGTTCGTGCAAAACTCTACGTTCTGGACATAGCCAATTCGATAACAGGTACTGGGAGGGAGATGATAAACAGGACAAAAAACATAGTTGAGACTAAAACACCCTATAAAGTCGTTTATGCCGATACCGATTCTGTCATGGTCGGTCTGGAAACAACAGATGTTAAAGAGGCGTTTAAGATTGGTTTAGATATTTCAAAACTCATAAATGAAGAGATACAGAACATGCTTGAATTGAAAATAGAGAGCGTTTTCAAAACACTTCTGATACTGTCAAAAAAGAGATATGCGGGTTGGAATTTTGAACCTGTCGGCGACGAATGGGAGGATTCTATAGTCACGAAAGGAATAGAGACTGTCAGAAGGGACTGGTGTGACCTGGTCTCAGAGACGTTAGAAGAAGTTTTGCTTGCCATTCTCAAAGAACAGGATATAAGCAAATCAGTAAAAATTGTCAGGGATAAAGTCGATAGTATAAAGACTGGAAAAATGGACGTGGACAAACTAGTCATAACCAAGGGCGTTTCTAAGACGTTGAAAAGTTACAAAGGAGTTCAAGCACACATAGAACTTGTCAAGAAAATGAGGGCTAGAGACCCTGCATCTGCTCCTGGTGTAGGTGACAGGGTTGGTTTTGTCATTGTTAAAGGTCTTCAAATGATTTCTAAAAGAGCTGAAGACCCAGAATACATTAAAAAATACAAGTTACAAGTTGACTCTAAATACTACATAGAAAGCCAGTTGTTGCCACCGTTAGAAAGAGTTTTTGAGGCCTTAAGTGTCAATAAATCTGACTTGTTGGGTATAGGAAAACAGATGGGACTCTTTGACCTGATGAGAAAAGAAACTAGAGAAGAAAGTCAGTTTGTTGATTGTCTTACTGAGATTGATGGTTTCATCTGCAACAATTGTAATAACGTGATGAGAAGGGTTCCTTTGTCTGGAAAGTGTAATTTCTGTAGTGGGGAGATAGTGTTCTTTAAAGGGGAGAAGAAGTCTAGAATCTATAACCCCTGGTTGGAAGTTCCTAAGGAAACGGTAAAATAGACATGAAAAGTATGTTAAGAGTAACGTGAATTCATGTTACTACTACTTCCATGAGAAATGAAGGGGTTGTGAAGTTCATTCTTAGAAAATACCTAATATTTTGAATTTACTATAAGAAATCATGGTGTCATGTGAAGTTCATTCTTCTTTTGAATTATCTTCATAAGTTCTTCATATAAATTTGTCTCTGTAAAAAATTTTCACAGGATTGAATTTTACATCTTTAAGGCTTAGTGATGGATATTTATATAGGTTTCGTCTAACAGGTAGTTGTATGTTCGGGAGCAATTATATGGCGTTTTGGCTCGCGATAAGAATAAATCTTTAACTTTTATAAATTAAAAACATGTCAGGACCGTTAGAAAAACTTCTTGAAAGAGTCGACGAAACTATTGATATTATTAGTAATGAAAAACACTACGCAGATAATCGGAAAGTGACTGGAGAAGAAATAGCTTCTGCTCTCAAAAAATCGATTGATATAATAGAAAAAAAGTCAGATGAAAAGCCACTTAATCTTGGATTACGTTATATTAGGAATAGATTAGAAGGTTTTCGTGATGGAATACAGTATATGACAGATATAACTCTGGATAAATGGTACTGTTTACAACCTTATTTAAAAGCCCAAATTACAGTTTTGAAACGAGAAAAATTATAATTCAAAAATCGGCGCTCGCCAAAACGCAGTTTTTTTTAGAATATCTCCCACATTCCTTCGGAACGTCATACAACAATTTTTATCCGCTTCGCTGATGCTCGGTTTTCTTCGAAAACACATTCTTTATTATCTTCGAAATAAATAACGTCGCATAAAAATAACCGTTAGATGCAATTCCGAGGCTCGCGCAAATAAGAATAAATTTTTAAAAATTCGTAGAATATAAAGGTGAAAAAATGGCTTCAGGTCAATGTGGAAATCTTAATGAGTTATTATGGGCGCAATTAAAAACACTATCTGATACAGGGAATCCAGGAGCAAAATATGCTATGACGCATATGTATCGTGTAGCGTATTTTTATTACGATAATAGGAACTCTAAGTTAAAAAGTGTTGGTTTAATAAGAGATAAAGATCGAATGTTAGGTGACTGGTCGGATTATATTGAAATTGAGTTCGATTAATAAAAAAATCGGCGCTCGCCACGGAACTCTTCGTTCTTTCAGAACTCGCTCTCAGTCGTAGTAATGAAATCATATGACTTTGTCTCCTTCGAGGCATCTAACTCCTTTTATACGCTTCAGCCTTCGACTTCGGTGCTTACGCACAAATTAAAATAAACTTCGTTATTATTAATTTCGTATAAAAGGATCCGTTTCTCCTCCTTTCAGTCGTCGCGTAGTTAGCCAGTTCTTAAAGGAAAGGCTTAAATGCTTTGATTTGTTACTTTTCAATTATGGAGAATATTGAAGTCAAATATTAACGACCAGCATTCGGTTCTGCAGAGGCAATTAATGAAAACGGTAAAAAAATCATTAATATTCATGAAATTTTAAAAGGTGTTTTTATAGGTTATTTGGATGCTGTAAAAGCTCACGAAAGAGTTCATCTCAAACCTAAAAATGGTTATTTTCTTCACGATAATTTAGATCTTCTACATGATAGAGGTGAAATTGTTTGGAATTTAATAAGGAAATATAGATTTCCAGAATT
>JAPLUX010000023.1 GCA_026397455.1 Candidatus Aenigmatarchaeota archaeon
TTGTTAGCCTTTGTTTTTGTTTTTACTCCAGTTTTTGCAGTTAATGATTATAATTTATCAGTTACCGTATCGCCTAAAACGATAACTACAAGACCATGTGGTATCGCAACTTTCGACGTTGCAGTTAATAATCTCGGTACCCTAGAAGATACTTACACTGTAATAGTGGATGGAATACCAACGGGTTGGTATACATTAAGCTCCGATTCTATAACTTTATCACCTGGAAAATCGGATAAAGTATACTTGTTCGTCACACCGTACTGTTACGAAAATAAATTTGGAACTTATAATGGTTCAATAACTTTGGTTGGTAAGGCTAACGCTACAGATAAGTTTACTCTGATTGTAGTTCCTGATCATATAATAAAATTAACTCTTCCAGAAGAAGTAACGGTTTGTTTAGGTGAAGAAAAAGAAGTTGCTGGAATCCTAGAAAATACAGGGAATTATACTGAGGATGTTACGTTCACAACTTCAGGAGATGCATCAGCCTTTGTTAAGGCGCCTGAAGAAAAAGTGGTAATAAACACTAATAAAAAAAGCAATGTTACCGTTGCATTAAACCCTGTTGATGTCCAGTTGGGTTCTTACAATCTAAAAATAGATGCCGCATCGGCGACAAGTTATGCAACATCTTCAGCATCTACTACCGTGAAAGTTGTTAAATGTTATGATGTTGAAGTCACATCTCCAGAGCAAGTACAAGCATGCGGTGGCAAAGCAAAAACATTCGATATAACGATTAAGAACACTGGATTAAAGGATGATACTTATACGTTGAGTATGCAAGATTTGAACTATTCAACTGATGTAACCCTTGGACCTGGAGAATCTAAGACTTTGAGTATGGATTTCATGAATGAAGCTGAAGGAACTTATGAAGTTGCCTTTACTGTTGAATCCACGTTCGTGAAGAAAGAAGGAAAGATAAATTTTGTCGTAACTAAATGTTACGGTGTTGATTTAACAGTCGACGAGAATGAATTCCAGATAGAGAGTGGTAAAGGTAAGTTAGTCAAGGGTAAAGTCACAAACATTGGTTTGTTTGCTGATACTTTCAAGATAATTTCTGATGTAATCTGGTCATCGATAAGACCTGAACAAGTAAACTTAAACTCCAACGAATCGAAAGACGTGTACGCTTATTACAGTCCAGAATACGGGGCTCAAGGAACGTATGAAGTAAACTTGACAGCAAAATCTGATAACAGTCAGGCGACTCAACAATTGAACATAGAGGTCTTGGGTAAAGGTGAAGCAACGACAACAACTATTGAAGAAACTACGACTGTTGAAGAAACTATACCTACGAATGAAACAACGCCTGCTGAAAATATTACAACCACTGTTGAAGAAACGACCCAAGAAGCAACGACAGTATCAGAAACTACGTTAGAAACAAATCAAACAACCACACCAGCAGTAGAGATACCGACTGGTGAAGTGATCAGAGGTTTCTGGGAAAACAAAGTCATGAGATCATTGTTGATTTCGATAATAATCGTGATAATCATCCTAATCATCATATACTTGGTTGTGATGAGGTGATTGGTTGATAGAAAAAATACTTTTGCTCGCCAGCTTCTTCTTGTTCTTGGCCGTAACTGTAGAAGCAAAAGTTAAGTCAAAGTTGGGTTTATTCATCATCATCACAGGCCTCATCGTCGGAATAATTAACCTTATATACGTTCTGTTGCAATCATTTTAGGGTGATAAAATGAAACCCAACAGTTTTCTCGCACTCTTGTTTACCGTCATAGCTATACTGACAATTATCGTTGGGATCGGAATGAGTTTTTCAGGTTTATTGCCACCTGTGAGAAAAAGTTGTGATGGTTATTCATTGTTTTTGTTTCCGGATGAGAAGAAAGTTGACACAGAAGTCGGAAAGGGAACACTCTTAAAGATAAGAGTGATAAATGCTGGCAGTTTTGGCGACAAATATGATGTTTTATTGAAAGGACCTGAATGGACAGTCGTCAAACCGAATACATTCGGACTGAAAGCAGAAGAATCAAAGACTCTGTTCTTGTATGTCAGTCCTAATATTGGAAATGAAGGAAAATATTATGTTGATTTAACAGTGAAATCGGATTGTGTTTCTGAAAGTCAACAGATAGAAATCGGGGTTTTACCTAAAGTTTAATTGTTATTCTAATCTTTCTATTTCAAGTTTAGCTAGAAGAAATAAGTCACACAGAATCAGACAGCTTTTTGTTCTGATAAGAGAAATATTAAATCATGGAAGAAGAATTTGACTTTAATCACTGGGAAGAAGACGGTGAAGCGGGAATAAAAGGGGAAAAGCCAATCAGTTCTGATAATAGATGGAAGGTACTGCAGAAGCAACATTTCAAA
The DNA here is from genome assembly GCA_026397455.1 of Candidatus Aenigmatarchaeota archaeon. Classification (GTDB taxonomy): domain Archaea; phylum Aenigmatarchaeota; class Aenigmatarchaeia; order CG10238-14; family CG10238-14; genus JASEGC01. Next base: position 2,362 of record JAPLUX010000023.1, read on the forward strand.
TGTAAAAGATGTGGTGCTGATTTGAGGAAAGTAGTACCGCATATCCACCATAAAACACTATTACCACAAAGTGGTTCAAAAAATGTTAAATTAGTGGCTCTATGTCCTAATTGTCATTCAATAGCAAGAGAACATGAAAATAAAAAAATCACCAACTATTCGGAAGAAGATGAAAGAGAATTTGAGTGGTAAGAAATCACAGAATCAAATAGCTTTTTATTTCTTATAGAAAGAGTTAAATGCTCATAAGTTATCTTACTTTTAGGAAAATAACAACCTAAACAATCATGCTCTAAAAAACAGGAGGAATACAAATGGTAGCAAAAAAAGCTGAAGAAGTAAAAGAAGTCAAGGAAATAAAAAGGATGGACGACAATGTTGTGTACGTAGGACAAAAACCAACGATGGCTTACGTTTTAGCAGTAATAACCCAGTTTTCTGGGAGTCTAAAAGAAGTCCATTTAAAAGCAAGAGGAAGGTCAATCTCGAGAGCTGTAGATGTTGCAGAGATTGTGAAGAATCGTTTCCTTCAAGATGTCAAAGTAAATGGGATTGAAATCGGAACTGAGGAAAGAGAGGTTGAAGAGGGAAACAAAATCAACGTTTCCACGATTGACATAAAATTGTTAAAGTAAACCTCTTTCTTTTTTTTCTTTTTTCAAAACAATTTCAAAATAAGATAAGTTTTTGTTCTTTGGGAAACTAATTTTGATTTATTATTTATAATTTGATTTTTACATGATTTAGAATATGCCAGATAAAATTCCAAAGAAATTTCTGAATATGTACTACAAACAAGGTTACAGAATAGTAGGAAAACATCAACATTCTGCGGTTAAAATCTGTAGATGGACTAAAGAAAGTTTAAGACATGATAGAGTTTGTTTCAAACAGAAATGGTATGGAATTGAAAGTCATAGATGTTTGCAATGTACGGTCAGCCTGTCATGCTTGAACAGATGCGTTTATTGTTGGAGGACTTTTCATCCAATCTTTGAAAAGGAGATGAGTAAAAAAGCGATAGATGAACCATCTGAAATAATCGATGAACTGATAAAAGCACAAAGATTACTGTTGACTGGATTTAAAGGGAATGAGAAAGCTGATAAGAAAAAATGGGGAGAAGCACAGAACCCGACTAATGCTGCTTTGAGTTTAATCGGTGACAGCATATTGTATCCAAGATTTTCTGAACTTCTAGAAGAATTTCACAAGAGAAAGTTTTCAACATTTTTAGTGACTAAAGGTACGTCTCCAGAGAAGTTGAAAATTTTAGAAGTTGAACCGACAAACCTTTACATTTCTCTTTGCGCACCAGATGAAGAAACTTACATGAAAATTGATAATCCAATCGTGAAAGATGGCTGGAAAAGGATGAATGAAAGTTTAGAGTTGATGAAAAGTTTTGGTTGTAGAAAGATTTTGAGGTTGACGTTAGTTAAAGGATTGAACATGAAAAATCCTGAGAAATATGCTAAGTTAATTTTAAAAACAAATTGTGATTTCGTTGAGACCAAGGGTTTTATGTGGGTTGGGGAATCACAAAAAAGGTTGCCAATGAATTCGATGCCTTATCATGAAGAAATTATGGAATTTGCTAAAAAGTTGTCTGAATTTACTGGTTATGAAATTAAGGATGAATTCAAACCCAGTAGAGTTGTTTTACTTACAAAGAAATAGTCTTCTTTCCATGTTCTTGAGGTGTTATTTTTATTTTTTTATTCTCAAAATCTTTTTTCAATTGTTTTCCATCAAAAAATCTGTCTAAAAAAACAGCCAGAGCAGCAACTTCAGAATGTGGCTGGTTTGAAACAGCAACGTTCCAATCAGATAAATGATAGACTTCTCCAGGCACGTGTTGAGAGCCGATTATTACCAACAAATCCTTTTTACTGTTTTTTATTTCATTCATGACATCTTGTATTGACAAACCGTACATAGTCAAGTGCACAATCTTTCCTTTCCAATTTTTTATAACTTTTTTCCAATTCTTTTCATAGTTAATCTCGAAAGGTCCTCCCCAATTTTCAACAACTTTTTTTATGCTTTTCTCCAAGTTCTCGTCTCTATCTCCAGAATAAGTCATGCCGTTAGCTCCGAATGTCCTCGCGACTAGAGCACAGTGTGAACTTATCCTCTGGTCCCTTACTCTTCTATGTCCTAATCTCAGAACCCAAATTCTCATAATATTAAGACGTTTAAATTAACTTTTAAATCTTCAACTATCGCTGTATTATTAGGTGTTTATCTGAAAAACAGACAACCATTAACAGAAGAGGAAGAAATATCCAGGATCAGAATTCCTAAACAAGGTGAAATCTTGGCTTTCGTAGAATTAATGCTCGGTTCGGATAAAATGCGTGTTCGATGTGAAGATGGTAAAGAGAGAATAGCTAGAATCCCAGGAAAATTGAGAAAAAGAGTCTGGATAAAAGTTGGTGATGTCATTCTGTTACAACCATGGAAGGTCATGACTGACAGAAGAGGGGATGTCATCTGGAGATACACAAGGACACAGGTAAACTGGTTACAAAAGAAAGGTTATTTGAAGAATCTTTCCTTTTAATGATAGGTTCTTGTTCTTGGAAAACAAATAATTAATTATGGTAGAAAAGGATAAATTTTGGTCCGAAAGGTTATCGAAATCAACGAGTTTAAAATGTCCTAAATGTGGTTCAGAATTAAGAGAAAGTACTGGGTCATGGACGACTAGAAGCTTTTATCTTTGTCGTAAATGTGGTTATTCTGAAAAAATAATAAAATAAGGGGAAAAATTGAAATATTTAGCAGTATTTAACCTCATGCTATAAATTAACCTATACGGATAACCTTAATTTCTAAATATCGGTTTAGAGATCATCGTTTTCTGTTATAATTTGAGATGTGAGTATAATGAAACATGTATGCCCTGTGTGTCATATGAGAAAGCCAGTAAGGCTTTATCGTAGACATGTAAAGACTTGTGGTGGTCTTAGTAATAGGAGATAATTATGTCTAATATATCAGTTCGTTGTGCATATTGTGGTCAGATAACAAAACAAGACCACTGTGGTTATTACAGAGGAATGAATGTTCATAACATATCCACTTGCAATTGTTTACAAGAAGCTATGAAAATAGCGTCTTTAGAGGAATTCAATAAAAAGAAATGGTTCATTTAGTTCAAACAACTCAAATTTTAGATGGATTTTTGTTCTTGGAAAGGCATTTAAATTGGTTTTAATATCTATTTTCTGGTATCATGGTACTAAAAAGAAAGAAAGAATCTTATAAAGAACTTAAAATCGTTCATGGTGTTTTTGATGAGCGTACTCTTATGACATTTTACAGGTTAATCAACAAACTTGACATATCCGCCATATCCATGTTAGAAGAAGGTAAAGAAGCCGTTGTCCTGTCTGGATTAAGAAAAGAAAAAGAATTGATCATAATAAAAGTCTACAGGGTTGAGGCATGTGATTTCAAAAAAATGTGGAAGTATCTAGTCGAAGACCCGAGGTTTAAAGGTGTGAATAAAAGGACACACGCAGTAGTCAAGATCTGGTGCCAGAGAGAATTCAAAAACATGATGATAGCTTGTGCTGCTGGAGTTAACTGCCCAACACCTATAGCATTCAAGGATAATATCCTGATAATGAGTTTTATAGGGGATAAAGGTGTACTTGCCAGGAGACTCATCGATGTCAGGCCAGATAACCCCAAAGAATTATACAAAATGGTTTTAGAAAATTTAAGAAAACTTGCTAGTGCCGGGTTGGTGCATGGCGATTTGAGCGCTTATAACATCTTACTATGGGATGAGCCTTATTTTATAGACTTCAGTCATGGCACTACGTTGAAAAATCAAAACGCCCTAGAACTCCTGAAAAGAGACATAAAAAATATAAATTCTTACTTTTCCAAATTGGATATAGCTGTAAAAGACCCAGAAGATATTTTTAAAGAATTAATAAAGCTTATTAAATCTAAAAGTGAATAAATGAAAGACTTCATAAAAATACCGCAAGAAAGGAAGGAAATTTTGGAAAAAGATTCGAAAATAAAGGAAAATATAGAGGAATTTACGAGCACTAAGATTGAAATTAATGACGATGTGTCGATTGACGGCGAGAGTTTCAACGTATTCCAAGCAAAGAATGTCTTGAAGGCTTTTGGACGTGGCTTTAACGTTAATGATTGCCTTTATCTGTTGGAAGACGAATACGGGTTGGAAATAATAGATTTATCAGAGTTCACCAAATCAAAAGAAAGAATGAGTACATTGAAAGGAAGAATAATCGGAACAGGTGGTAAAACGAGGAAGTACATAGAGAAGTATGTTGACGTAAAAACCTGTGTTTTTGGTAAAACAGTAAGCATTATAGGGAAGTGGAATAAGATTAATATAGCTAAAGAGGCAATAATGAAGATAATCCAAGGTTGTACTCACAAGACCTTATACAAATGGTTAGAAAGACATTCGATGGTTTGATAGAATGGTTGAAGAGATTGGGAAAACTGCTGAAGAGATGGGGAAAGAACAGAGACAGATTGCTGTATCTGAATTCTTCGAGAAGAATAGGCATTTGTTGGGTTATGATAATCCTACTAAGGCTTTGTTGACTGTAGTTAAGGAATTGGTCGATAACAGCTTGGATGCAGCCGAGGAAGCGAGAATATTGCCAAGGATATGGGTAGAAGTTAAACCGAACGGACCGGACAGGTTCAGAGTCATGATCAAGGATAACGGACCAGGTTTGGTTGATAAACAGATTCCTTTAGCTTTAGGGAAATTGCTCTATGGTTCTAAATTCTTTAGGTTAAGACAGTCTAGAGGGCAACAAGGGATAGGAGGTAGCGGTGCCATTTTGTACAGCCAATTGACGACTGGCAAACCCACAACTCTCATATCAAGCACTGGCAACAAAAAAACATCACATTATGAAATGATGATTGATGTGAAAAAAAATGAACCAGAAATCATAAGCCATCAGATACTAGAAGATGGAAGAGAATGGCACGGCTTGAAAGTGGAGATGGAGATTGAAGGTAGATATATAGAGAGCAGACAAGGTATTCCTGAGTACATTAAACAAGTTGCGATAGGTAATCCTTTTGCTGAAATAGTCTTTGAAGGACCAAATGGAAAGATGGAATTTCCGAGAGCAGTGAATGAACTACCACCGATACCAAAAGAGATAATGCCGCATCCTCATGGTGTGGAATTGGGTATTTTAAGAAGGATGATGAAATCGACTAAGTCTAGAACAATCGCTTCTTTCATGACTAACGATTTCTCGAGGATAGGGTCTGGGACTGCGAATGAAATATGTAAATTAGCTGGAATAGACCCAAAAATAAGTCCTGGTAGACTGGAAGTTGAAGATACAGAAAAATTGTTCAAGGCAATGCAAAAAGTCAAGCTCGTCAGGCCACCGACAGATTGTCTGTCACCGTTGGGGGAAGAGATGATGGTTAAGGGGTTGAAAAAAGAATTGTACGCAGAATTCTTTGCTGCCGTGACAAGACCACCAGAAGTTTACCGTGGCAATCCTTTCCAAATAGAATGTGCTATCGCATTCGGTGGGCAGTTACCAGCCGATCAACCAATCAAAGTTGTAAGGTTGTCAAATCGTGTTCCATTGATATACCAAGAAGGGGATTGTGCGATAACGAAGGCTATTTCTGGAACTGACTGGAAAAGGTATGGCTTACAGCAATCTGGTAGGAGTATTCCTGTCGGTCCTGCTGTTATTATGGTTCACATAGTTTCTGTCTGGGTTCCATTCTTGTCTGAGAGTAAACAAGCTGTGGCAGCATACCCAGACATAATGAAAGAAATCAAATTATCATTGCAAGAACTGGGAAGGAATTTACAACATCATGTCGCTGGTAAAAGAAAGATGGAGATGCAACAAAGGAGGAAGGAAATATTCGACAGATACCTTCCAGAAGTTGCTAATGCTGTCGGGAAATTGACGAATAAACCTGCAGAACCGATTTTAAATAAATTAAGAAGTATAATAAAAAAGAACACTGAGGTAATTGTAGATGACAGAAGTAAAGAAGAAGTTGGAAACGCTGGGTGAAGACGTATTAAAGGATATTGATAATCAAAAAAACCCTGATATAGACATACCTGTAAGGTCTTTGTCCAATGTCATTTATGATGATAAATTAAAACAGCTTACTCTGGGTGATAAAGTCTCTAAAAGATTCTTGTTCAACGTTGCTCATGCCAAACCTTTTATGCAATTTATGCTTATCGCTGCTCTATGCAAGGAATTACAAGAGCAAAACATTCATACTAGTCTAAGAGATGTGTTCTATGCGTTGAAGAGGACTTTACCTAATTCTGATGAGAACACTTTTGATGAACAGAATGAGAGTGATCCGATCATTGTGGATTTGGAAGTTACTCTTGATGTTCTAAGGGAACAATTACACTTGAATGCAGATGTCCGAGGGAGAGTCGTGGGTAATGTTATCATAAAAGATAGGGGGGACACTATAAACTGGTCAAAGCTTGGTTCAGGAGGATGGTCAATCCCGAGCAACGTCGAAGAGTTGACTTTCAAGAGTGTGGATGCTGATTATATTCTTGTTATGGAGAAGAACGCTGCTTTTGAAAGGTTGCATGAGGATAGGTTCTGGCAGAAACAGAATTGTATTCTTGTGACGACTCAGGGTCAAGCTGCAAGAGGACCGAGAAGGTTGATACAGAGGTTGTCGAGTGATTATAAGTTGCCTGTTTATGTTTTCACAGATGCTGACTCTTACGGATGGTACATTTACTCGGTCATAAAGTACGGTAGTATTTCGCTTGCTCATATTTCCGAAAGGCTCGGCTGTCCTACTGCCAAGTTCATCGGCCTGACAATAAGTGATATAGACGAGTTTAAGTTACAAGGATTTACGATCAAGGCAAAAGAAGTCGATATAAAGAGAGCGCATGAGATGTTGAAGTACGATTGGTTTAAACATCCGGCATGGCAGAAGGAATTGAAGTTGATGATAGAGAGAAAGGTGAAGGCAGAGTTAGAAGCTCTTTCTGGCCGTGGGTTGAGGTTCATGACTGAAGTTTATCTGCCGACGAAAATCAAGAGGAAAGATTTCTTACCTTAGTTTTTTGTGATATTTTTACAAATATTCCAAAGGATTTTTAATCCTCTTCAAATCCTCTGTCGTTAGGTGTGTGTAGATTTCTGTGCTCGTCAACCTTTTGTGACCGAGTAATTTTTGAATGAAACGAATGTCTGTACCAGCGTTAAGAAGATGTGTTGCAAAAGAATGTCTAAGAGTATGGACTGTCACCCACTTGTTAATCCTTGCCTTTTCTGCTGCTCTACTTATGATTTTTTCAGCACTTCTTTTACTTAGATGATTAGCCTTAAAACTTGGAAATAGATAGATATTCTCATCTTTCCTTGATATCAAATATTCCATCAGTTCATCGACTAAGATTTTTGGTATCGGAACAACTCTATCTTTGCTTCCTTTTCCTGCCCTGACATAGACTAATCCTTCTTTCAAATCTAAATTCTCAATCTTTAATCTTACCAATTCACTAACTCTCAATCCTGTCGCATACGTGAATTTTATTAGAAGTTTGTGTTTTTTGTTATCAGTATAATCGATCATTTTCTTTACTTCTTCTTTAGTAAGAATAGTCGGTATTGTTCTTTCTCGATGTGGTCTCTTTATTCTTAGAAAAATCGTTTTCTCGAGTAGACTGTCATAGAAGAATTTTAACGCGCTTATTACATGGTTTAAAGTTACTTTTTTAACCTTCTTCTGTGTCAGGAGAAAATCAAGATAGTTTTTTATGTCGTCTTCTGTTATTTCCAAGGCGTTCTTTTTTGTAAAATTTATGAGATGTTTGTTGTAAAGAAAATAGCTTTTTATCGTTCTTTGGCTAAATCCCCTAATTCTCATCTCCCTGAGCAATTTGTCGAGAAGTTCTTGATTTTCCATAATCCATAGTCATTTTTTAGTAATAATAAACATTGCGTCATCCCATAGTTGGGCAAAATTGACGCGATTATATTATTGCGATTTGCCAGCTCGCTCGCTACCCCCAAACTCATTGTCCCGTTTTTAAATCAAACTTAAATCCTTTTCGGTTTATAGATGATTCAGATAAAAATGTATCAAATCGGACTAAAAGAAACCAAAGAACTATATGATGTTTTTTCACGCTTTGAGCGGTTTAATGTAATGAACTATGTAGATAAAAAGCTTATGCAAGAAGAACTTGCAAAAATAGAAAAATTAGACGATGTTCCTGGTGTAAGACCCTTACTTGACATTACTCAGAATGCAGCAAAAGACCCACAAATTTCAAAGACAACTCATTATACACCTCAAAGAACATTATGTCGACTTTTCACATACACATTAGGTCTTATTCACGACATATATTATGAAAATCTTCCTGAAAGTGAAAGAAAAATATATCTTGAAGTCACTCAAAGTCAGAAATCCATTAATTTGTTTAGGTCTGATATAGAAAGTGGATTAAGAACAAATTGGGGACCAGAAAGAACTCAAAGATTATTTAGATCTGCATTTACAACTGCGATGAGAGAAGAAGAAGCTCCTAAAGATACAAAAACATTTGCACAAGCTCTTTTTACTGATGTTAAAAGACCTGATGAAACACTACGAGATTTGGAACAAGAGATAAAAGACGTAGAACGAACCGAACTTATGTTGGCTAAAAATGCAATTTCTATAGCAAAACAATGGACCTGCGAACCACAATTGATTGATCAATTTATTAAAAAATATTTCGAAGATATCCCAGAAATTGTTGAAAAAGATTAAAATTTCTTATAATTTTAAATACTAAATAACCCCCTACGCTCGCTCGCTGGACAAATCGCTTTTTCTTATATTGACGTCAACCTCCGCTCATTTCATTCGCTCCGTCTTCGTTCGCTTTGAGCTCACTCGATTCGCCCAACAATTTTTATGCGCTGGCTCTTCCTATCATCAGAGCGATCTTCGATACATTCCTTTTATACTCCTTTCAGTCATTAAAAGGAACG
>JAPLUX010000072.1 GCA_026397455.1 Candidatus Aenigmatarchaeota archaeon
AGTAATCAGTATACAGGGGATGTTTGTTTTAAAGTGGATGGTTCGACCGAAATGTTGGGAGAATATAAAGCATCCGATGTAATCTTATTTGCTTTACGTTATGAAATTCCTATCAGAGTTTCTGAATCAATTATTACATTAAAACTTCTTCACTAACCTATACCATTTTTAGAAACTTTTCTCCTAAACTTTAAAATGATTAAATTTACTCATCCAATTATTATTAGTGATCAATTGTTAGAAGAATCAAAAATATTCAAGAACGAACAAGCCCTATCCACAGAATACTTACCAGAATTCTTACCACACAGAGAAACTCAAATAGAACTGATAGCAAAGAATATTTCCCCAGCAAGTAAAGGCAGGTCGGTTCAGAATATGTTTATTATCGGTTCACCGGGTATAGGAAAAACTGCATCTGTCAGGTTCGTTTTCAGACAGTTTGAAGAATTTTCAGAGAGAGTTAAAACCATCTACATCAACACCTGGAATTACAACACATCAGTTGCCATTCTATCAAAGATTGTTCTGGATATAGGAATGTTCGTACAGAGAAGAGGTATGTCAAAAGATGAAATAATGGAAAAGTTGATAGAAGCGTTGAAAAAAAGTAACAAAGGTCTGATAATCTGTCTGGATGAAGTCGACCAATTGATAAAGAAAGATGAAGGCGCAATGTATGATTTGTTGAGATTAAATCAATACGTCGATAATCCAATCGGTCTGGTGATGATTTCCAACTATCGTGATATTTTTGTTAACGTTGAACCGAGGATAAAGAGCAGTTTGAACATCGAGGAATTAGAATTCAAACCTTACACGATACAAGAAATGAAGAATATTCTAACTGAAAGAGTTAAGAATGCTTTCAGGTTAGGAAGTCTAGAAGATGGTGTTATTCTACTCTGTGCCAACCATGCAATAAACAAAGGTGGAGATGTTAGAATCGGGTTGGAATGTCTGAGAAAAGCAGCGAGGATATGTGAAGAAGAAAATTCTGATAAGATCAAGACAGATTACGTGAAAGCAGTCTTGAAAGAAACTGGACCTGTGAAATTGAAGATAATGCAAGAACAATTACAGGGCGTTGAAAAAAATCTTGTTGATTTATTGTCAAAAGAAGAAGAGATTACTTCCACCGATTTACATAATAAATACGTTAAAAATTTTGGAGATATCAGCCAGTTCGGTTTAACAAAACACGTAAAACATCTTGAAGATATTGGGATAATAAAAGTGAAAGAAAGTAGAACAGAGACCAGAGGAAGGAAATGGTTTATAAGCTTAGTTAAACGTAAAGTTTTTAAATGAACATTATTTTTAGAGACACAGCGAGGTAGAGCAGCCTGGAGTGCTCGCAGGGCTCATAACCCTGAGGTCACTGGTTCAAATCCAGTCCTCGCTATCCAGCCCTTCTTCCAGTTTTTCTCTCTAATTGAACTTCAGGAACAACATCTTCCAAATCTTCTATCTTCGATTTGATTGCTTCTACCTTTCTTTCTAGATTATCCAAATCCTTTTGATAAGTAGCAGAGGCGTCCATGGATTTACTGACTTTTTTAGAAACATTCATCAAATAATTCGATATCAGGTTGACTTGTTCTGTGATTAATTCTAGTCTTTCCATGATTGAGTTTATCTTAGACTCATCTACTTTTTCTATCTCAACATGTTTTTCTTTAGGTTTGAAGGTTTCCTCTTCATCTCTACCCATGAAATCACTATTCTATCTATCAACAGTAAAAGATTTAAGAGGATGGGTCCACGCGGAGTTGAACCGCGCTCCCTGCCTTGTAAGGGCAATGTCCTACCGATAGACTATGGACCCGTTGATTATTCTTAGAATAATGAAGTTAAAAATATGACATCCTCTGCGGACTAAAGTCCGCAGTTTCCTGACGTTTCGATAAAATGGTCCAAACGTATTTGTTGATCCCTGACATACTTCTTTGCTCCTTCAATCGTTTGTCTTCCGACAGAATCCTTGAAATTACCTTTACTCCAGAAATTGCCTTTAGGATACCTCAACCTGAAATTTGGCACCATCAAAAACAATTCATGTGAAGACGCTCCTTTCAGCAATTGTAGCGCTCTTGATTGGGACATGTTTGGTGGCAATTGTACGACAGCATGCACATGCTCTTCCATCACAGCCAATTCCAGTATGACTATACCATGCCTTCTCGCTATCATGTACAGAATGTCCTTGCAGTATTCCCTGAATGTTTCATTCCTAAACATCCTATATCTGTACTTAGTACACCATTCAAGATGGTGTATGTTATTCCC
>JAPLUX010000125.1 GCA_026397455.1 Candidatus Aenigmatarchaeota archaeon
GTCACGGTTATCAATTGGCATTAACTCTCACCCTGCCGTTATCAACAGTATATGGTCATCTCAGCGATTTACATAAATTAGGACTTATAGAAAAGAAGACTCACGATAGACAAATAATATACGATTTAACCGAGAAAGGAAAAACTTTCATCAAAGTAATTCAGTGAAAAAATACAATCTTTTTCGATGTTTTTCTCTTCTTCGCAACCTCTCATTTGATAGCCCTTTATTTATTACTAAAACCCAGATAAAGACTGTTGTGAGTAGTAATCCTTATGACCGCATCACAATTAATCAGGTTGCGGAGGACTTCGATGGAACACAAGAGCCTAGAGCGATTAATCGGAAGCACGTGAAAATCGTCACGAAAGAGCCAGGCGACGAGCAGACCCGAATAGTGACTGGGAGGAGGGTGACCGATGTCGACCTCGACAGAGGCTTCCTCATGGTGGAGACACGTGATGGTGAGGCTTGTTTGAGCATCCAGGCGGTTGTAGCGATAAAACCACGAGATAGAAATTGATGCAACATGGTTAATTATGTAAGAGTATTTTGTGTATCATTATGATATTAATTTTAGTTGCTTCATCAAGTCCTCAATTTTCTGACTTCGGATTTTGCATTCAAAGACCAGGTCGACCATCTCTTTCACTATGTCTTCAACTAATTTCTTATTATATTCCATAATTACAACTTCAGAGATGGGAAGTGAGACAAAGATTATAACGAGATAGCCGATAGCAAATCATATGAAATCAGCGATTTACATGGATGGTAACAGATTCTTTGAAACCGAATTTAAGATGGAAGAAGAATTCGAAAATATAGTCAAAGAGCACTATAAGACATTGTTTGGTCCAGAAACCATATACTTTGATTTAAAAAATAAAATTGATACGAGAACTTTAGGTTCTTCAATTCCTGATGGTTTTTTGTTTGATTTTAACGATAAAGAAAATCCAGAATTTTATCTGGTCGAAGTTGAATTAGAAAAGCACGATTTTTATACTCATATCTTTCCTCAAATCACTAAATTCTTTGCGTTCTTCAAGAACTCTACAAGTAGAAACAATCTTATTGATAAGTTATTTCATTTCATCAAATCCAATCCTCAATTAGAAGAAGATTTCAAAGAACATTTAGGTAAGAAAGAAATATACAAAGCACTCAAAGATATTATCGAAAACAGTCAAAATATCTTGTTAATTTTGGATGAATATAAATTAGAATTACAAGAGGTTCTTGAGACTTATACCGATACTTGGGATAAAATGGTCCGTGTGGAAGTTTTGAAACAGTATACTGCAAATAATAAGGAGATATTTACTCTCAATCCTGATTTTGAAGATATAGGTTTTATCGAACCGATAGCATCTGAAGAAGTTGCAGAAAAATACTCGGAGAAATATCATTTGGATGGCGTTGAGCAAAATATTTCGTCACTATACGAAAAAATTAAAACTGCTATGATACAATTAGATTCTGCAATACAGATTAATCCTCAGAAGTATTATATTTCTATTAGAAAACATCGCAACTTTGCATTTATTGGAATACGGAAGAAAAAAATGAATATTGTGGTTATGCTTCCTTATGAAAATGGAATTAGTTTGATTAAAGAACATACGGTGAAGCAACTCGCTGAAAGCGTTCAGAAGTTCTATAATGGACCATGCTTCCAAGTCATATTACAGGACGATGCGAATTTAATAGAAGTTCTAAGGGCACTTGAGGAAGCATATAAACAGCAAAAAACATGACTTTGAAAAAAATGCAATAAATGACGGGCGAGATGTCTATCAATACATCATAAAATAAATATAGGGAGCAAAATGGAAATATTTATCTCGAATGAATTAAGAAAAAAAGTTGAAGAATGGCGAAATAATAATTACGAATGCAACTATCCTGCCATATCTGAAATTCTTGAATTTAGTTTTATTGAATCTAAAATGGGACAGACACAGCGATATCTACGAAAGGCACAATTCGAGTCGTTGGAAATATATTGGTATTTACGGCTTGTAGAAGGCACTCCCCATATTTTCGATTTATATAAACGATTCTTTCAAGGCGAATCGCTTCTCAACAGTTTGAACATTCATCTGAGTGAGGATGACTGGAGAAATATAGCACTCTCAGGTAAAGGCTTAGATTCAATCTTTGAACGAATAAAAGTAAAAAACGCTCTTGTGTTTGCCCCTGGGAAAACGATATTGGGTGCATTGAAGGAGATATCAGATATCCCCTACGAGAAGATACTACCATCGAGATTCTATAAGCAATTTATCAGTTCGGTAAAAATCACTTATACACAGGATAAACAGAAAGATATCCCTGTCATTCGTAGCAGTAGTTTCAATATAATTGTTACAAACACCGAGAAGATTAGAATTCAAAAACCAACAGGTAAAACCATCCAATCTAATTTGTTAAATTATAAAGAAATGGAGAAATATGAAAAAAACCAGGAGATAGTAAACCTGCGATTGCAAATAATTGCATCTTTGCCAAATCTCGCTATCTTTTCTGATGAGGCACACCATACGTATGGGCAATCCTTGGATTCAGAATTGAAAAAGGTACGAAAAACAGTTAATTATCTGGCAGAGCATACAAATGTTGTCGTGGTTGTCAATACGACAGGAACACCATATTATAAAAAACAAATGCTCCATGATGTCGTCTACTGGTATGGCCTATCTCAAGGGATAAACGACGGCATTCTGAAAGAAGTGAAAGACAGTATTTTTGCTTACGATTTGAAGACTGAGGACTTTGTAACAACAGTTCTCGGAGATTTTTTCAAGGACTACAAGGATGTAACCGTTCTCGGTGGAATGAAATCAAAGATTGCGATTTATTTCCCTCAGACCGATGATGTGAAGCAGATAAGACCTCTTATTGAACAAAGATTGTTAGAGTTGGGCTTAGACCCGTCTGTTGTTTTAGAAGTTAACAACACGTCCGGTGAAGATGTGAAAGATTTATTCAACAATCGGGTGAACGATGTGCATAATCCGTTTAGGGTTTATCTACTTGTGAATATGGGAACCGAGGGATGGAACTGCCCGTCATTGTTTGCTACTGCATTAGCCCGTAAATTAAAGAGCAGCAACAATTTCGTTTTACAATCGGCAACGAGATGTCTAAGACAAGTGCCAAACAACATCAAAAAAGCAAGAATATATTTATCAAATGAAAACGTCAATGTTCTGGATTCTCAATTGAAGGAAACATACGGTGAAACTCTTCAGATTTTAAATATGACAAAGCAAGAGTTTAGAAAAGCAAAACTCGTTTTGAGAAAAACAGAGATACCTCCTATATTCATAAAAAGAAAAATGTTACGAGTCATTGTTGACGAGAATAGAAGTTTTAATATTCACATTTCAAAACCGATGTTGGATAAAAAAGTAGCAAAGAAGACAACATATGATGTTCAGGATTATGCTGGTAAAAAGAAGGTTTTGCAAGCAAGCAAAATGGAGGAAATAATACTATCTGAGGATTTTATTGATAGTTTTGAAGTTGCAACGGAACTATCAGCACTTTATAGGATGGAGCCATTTACGATGCATGAACTTTTGAAAACTCATTATCCTGATGGGGAAGTTCCATCTACTCACATCGATGCATTGCGAAAGCAGATTGAAAAACAAATTCAGAATTACAAAATAATTGAGGAGGAGGTCGAAGTCGCTCTCGCATTGGTTAAGATAGATGGATTTGATAAAGAAAAAATAAATGGGAAAACGATTTTTACCACAGAGATTATCTATCACAAGGATAAGGAAGACCTACTGGTAAAATATGGTGATTTTAAAGAAAGAAACGAAAAAGATTTCGGATTTCATTATTCTCCTTATAATATGGATTCACATCCTGAAAAAGATTTTTTTGAACAATTGTTGCATTCATTGAATGAAAATCCTGATGACATCGAAGATATTTATTTCATAGGGGGGATTATCGACAAAAACAAAACGGATTTTCTCTTCGATTATCTGGATAAAAATGGAAAATATAGAAGTTATACCCCAGATTTTTTAATAAAGAAGAAAAATGGCAAGATTTTAATTGTCGAAATAAAAGCAGAACGATTCAGAGAGGAACTGAAAGAGATGGCAATGAAAGAATTGGAATGCTTAAATCCTGACAAGTTCAAATATGAAATTCTCTTAACATCAAAAGGAAGCGACATAGGATACGAGAATATTCAAAAAGTAAAAGAATGGATGTACGAGGGTAACGCATGACTGAAGAAAAAATCAAGATATCGGAGGCAAAAGGAAGACCAATGCTCAGATGGGTCGGTAAAAAACCATTGGATTATATTAAAAGTTTTCCCGCACAGTTGATTGAGATTTTTGATGCTACAGGAAAAACAAAAAACATAGAAAAACCTGCATTCGAGAATTTAAAAGATAACTGGCAAAACCTTCTTTTTCATGGGGACAACAAGGAAGCAATGGGGTATTTGCTTGCTAATGGGTTCAGAGAGAAAATTGATTTGATTTATATCGACCCGCCATTTGATAGCGGTGCAAATTATATCAGAAAAGTTGTTTTAAGAGGGAGCAAAGACAAAAATAAAATATCCGGTGAAGAATATTCTTTAGGAGAACAGATACAATATTATGACATCTGGAGTAACGATAATTATTTACAGTTCATGTATGAACGTCTTCTTTTATTAAAAGAATTGTTATCAGAAACCGGACATATTTTTTTACAAGCAGATGATAAAAGAGGGCATTATCTAAAAATACTTCTTGACGAAGTTTTTGGTGCAGAGAATTATGTAAACGATGTGATATGGAAAAAAGGCAGGGAAGGTGGCGGTGGCACAGATGTAAATCCTCCCCTTCCAACTGAGTACCAGAATATCTACATTTATGCTAAGTCAAAATCTCAAAGAAAATGGAATCCACCAAGAGGACCTTATAAAGAATCAACTCTTAGCAATATAGAAAAAGATGAGAAGGGTTGGTATTACACAAGAGGAAGGATGGGGAGACAGCCAAGAGAATGGGAAATAAAGGAAGGTGTGGCAAAGAAAACATATGTAAGTAATGACCCTAAAGAAAGCAGAGAAGAAGTAATTAAAAGATTGACTTCATCCGATGCCAAATGCGTTCTTTTAGGTGATGTATGGGACAATGAATTGATAAAAAATTCTTCAGAAACAGATTATCCTACTGAAAAACCAAAGGACTTGCTAAAATTAATAATAGCGGCGGCAACAGATAAAGAAGATATAATTCTCGATTGTTTCATCGGTTCTGGTACAACAGCAGCAGTTGCTCAAGAATTAGAAAGGAGATGGATTGGATGCGATGTCAATACAGGTGCTATTCAGACGACATGCAAACGTTTACAGGAAACAATTCTTGAACAATATAAAAAAGACAAAGATGACATAAAACAGAAAAAATTATATGGAGAAGCGAAGTCGAATAAGAAAAATTATTCATTTGCCCATTACAAAATTAATGATTATGATTTGCAGTTATTAAGGACCGAAGCAATGGAACTTGCAATCCAGCATATCGGTATTCAACGGATAAAAACAGACCGTTTTTTTGAAGGAACATATGGAAAAAATCTGGTGAAAATAATAGATTTCAACCATCCATTAACATTGTTTGATTTACAACTGATACAAGATGAATTGAAGAAAAGACCGGAAGAAAACAGAAATGTCACCATTGTCTGTCTTGGAAAAGAACTGGTGGTTGACTATTGGGTTGAAGAATACAACAAAAAACATCCCGTCAATAAATTGAATGTAATTGAATTAAGAACAGATAAAAAATACGGCAAATTCTTCATCTATAAACCAGTACGGGCAAAAATAGAAGTCAAACGAAAAGAGAACAAAGTGATAATCAAATTGAAAGATTTCATTTCACCATCGATTATTGAAAGGCTCAACAATAGCGAACAGTTAATCAAAGTCAAAATACCGGATTTCAGAAGCATGATAGATGTCGTTCTCGTAGATACTGATTACAACGGCAAAATATTCAACATTGTTTATTCAGACATCCCTGAGAAAAAAACTGATTTTATAAAAGGAAGTTATGAACTGGACATACCAAAAAAAGAAACGACAATAGCAATAAAAATTATCGATATGCTTGGGGAAGAAGTGCTTATTACAGAAAAAATCTAATTCCAAAAACCCGCTCAACGCAAATAATTAACCGAAAAATATATGTTGGCACCATAAACTCGCCATGATAGAATAATGATATTATTCACCTCTTATAAATAAACGTTCGTTTGTTTATTTTGAATTCCTCTCCTTAAACAAAATAGCATTATGTAAGGGGTCCCCTTTTTACTGGCAAATTCATGTTCAAAACCTGTTGATGAGGTTATATACCTAACTTTATGACGAAACCAACATAAGAGATGTTTTATAGACAAGTATTAGATAGGGATATTGATACTATGGATTTAGAAAGCGTCGTATTTATCATCGGGGCGACAATTGGACTTATCATTGGGGTTCTTGTAAATATTTATTTCATTCCACTTACCCGAGAGATTTATTTGTTTAATCTCGTAAAAAAATTAAAGAAGAATGAGTTAGATGATGATTTTTATAAAACTTTATACCTTCTTCTAAAGAAAAGTGATTATGACGTCAAAGAAAAAAATTACACAATTAATCGTAAGATGATTGCTGATATTATCTATGCAATTGAAAAATTGACAGACGAAGCAGATACGAACAATATTATTTTAAACAATAGATTGGATTATTTAGTTAAAACAAAGATATTGACAAAAAAAGATACGAATGAGTTTATAATTTCTCGTGATTTCAATGATGTAGTCAAATTAATTCAGAGTGGATACCGAGGTGGTAACTAATGTTAAATGTCCTGTTTATATCCGCTCCTCTATTAACATTGGTTATTACAAGTGGTATAAAAATATCAAACGCAGAGTTTGAGATGAGAGGATTTGGACTTGATGCTCATATCATTGGAATTATGTATATCTATCCGTTACCTCTTTTATTTCCAGCCAATTCTGAATTAATTCTTACGATATTATTAGGTGTTGCACTAACTTTTACATTTAATGCTATATGTTTTGTTAAATCTAAAGGAAAAAAAACTGTTAAAAAAATCTGGTTCGAACGGATAGGTCTGTCATTAGGAGTGTCAATATTTTTAGCGGGGCTAATCGCTGCTTTATTATGTTAGTGAGGTTTTTTTTTATTTTTAATCATTAGTTCCTCTATTAACATAGAAGTCTATGTTAAAACCCCTGATTTCAACCTATGCTCATCTCTGTTGGTTTTGTTTGGGGTAAGTTAACACCCCTTTCAAAGCCTCGTTTAAGCAGTTCCTTGCGTATTGCAGCCCACGTGAT
>JAPLUX010000019.1 GCA_026397455.1 Candidatus Aenigmatarchaeota archaeon
TTCCATTTATATTTTTCGAACAACATTCTCACTTTTCTCTCGACTCGATAACCTTTCTTTCTTGGCTGTATCATTAGAATTAATCTGGTGATTATAGAATTTATTTGTAGTTACTTTCAATTAGTCTAATATTAAAAGAAAAAAGGAACCTTTAAATTAATTTCTTTTCAAAATTACAGTATTATTTTTCAGGGATTGCTATGGCTAAAAAAGAAATGACAGAAAGAATCATAGAAGCGATGAAAGATCCGATTAGAATTAGGAATATTGCTACATCTTCTCATGTTCACCATGGTAAAACAACTTTGACTGATAACTTAGCTGCTTTAGCAGGAATGATGTCTGATAAGACCGTTGGTGATGTCGATAGTGGTATGTTAACTTGGTTTGACGAACAAGAGAGAGAAAGACAACTCACGATTTATGGAGCAAACGTTTCCATGGTTCATGAATTTGAAGGTAAGGATTATCTGATAAACTTAGTCGATACACCCGGACATGTGGACTTTGGTGGTGACGTCACTAGGGCAATGCGTGCTGTAGACGGTACAATTGTCTTGATCTGTGGTGTTGAAGGAATAATGCCGCAGACTGAAACTGTTTTCAGACAGGCTCTGAGAGAAAGAGTTAAGCCTGTTTTGTTCATTAATAAAGTCGATAGACTGATTAAAGAACTGAAATTGACACCTGAAATGATGCTAAAGAGGTTTGAGGATTTAATCAGAGATGTTAATGTTCTCATTCAAAAATATGTTGAAGAAAAATACAAAGAAAAATGGTTAGTTAACGTAATGGACGGCTCTGTAGCTTTCGGTTCTGCATACAGAAAATGGGCTATATCAATTCCTTTCATGAAAAAAACAGGAATCACTTTCAAAGACATCATCGACTATATCAATCAAGGAAAAGATGAGGAACTTGCAAAGAGAGCCCCGATGCATCAAGTAATTCTCGACATGATCATTAAACATTTACCAAACCCTTTAGAATCCCAAAAATACAGACTGGATAAAATATGGAAAGGTGATCCAAAAAGTGATGCAGGAAAAGATATGCTATCTTGCAACCCAAACGGTAAACTTGCAATGATAGTAACTAAAATGGTCCCCGATCCTCATGTCGGTTTCGTTGCAGCAGGAAGATTATTCTCTGGAAAAATCTTCAAGAGTAAAGATGTTTACTTGGTAGGTCAACATAAAAAAGAAAAAATACAACAAGTCGCAATCTACAAAGGTATAGCAAGAATTCCTGTAGAAGAAGTCTCTGCTGGTAACATAGCCGCTATTGTAGGCATATCAGATGCATTCACTGGCGAAACAGTTTGTGATGCTGATCAAATCATAGAACCATTCGAACCGATAAAACACATCTTCGAACCCGTTGTTACTAAAGCAATAGAACCGAAAAATCCGATGGAATTACCAAAGTTGATTGATGCATTGAAGAAAATTGGAAGAGAAGACAGTACACTTCAAGTCAAAATAAATGAAGAGACTGGTGAGTATCTCGTTTCTGGTCTTGGTGAACTTCACTTGGACGCAAAAGTTGAGAGAAAGTTGAAAGAGATGGGTATTGAGATTGAAGCTTCACCACCAATAGTAGTTTACAGAGAGACTGTATCAGGAAAATCAAAAGAAATAGAGAGCAAATCTCCAAACAAACACAACAAATTACATTTTGTGATTGAATCTATACCACCAAAAATCATGGAAGCGATGAAACTAGGGGACATACCAGCAGAGAAAGAAATAAAGAAGAAGAACCTTGAATTACAGAAAAAATTAACTGAACTCGGTATGGATTCGGATGAAGTGAAGAATTTATTGCTCATACATGAAAAGAACATGCTCATCGATAACACAAAAGGTATTCAGTACCTTAACGAAATAATGGAAATGGTAAAAGACGGTTTCAAGTCAATAATGGATGAAGGCCCTATGGGAAGAGAGCCATGTATTGGTTTGAAAGTCAGCCTCGTTGATGCTGAATTACATGAAGACCCTGTACACAGGGGACCAGGTCAAATTCTTCCACCTGTAAGGGCTGGTATTAAAGCAGCAATCCTAGATGGTGGACCTGCACTTTTAGAACCGATGCAAATAATAAGGATTGATGTACCGACAGAAGTAATGGGTGGAGTTTTAAGAGAAGTACAGAACAGAAGAGGAAAAATTTTGGACATGTCGGAAGAGAGAGGAGCATCCATCCTTCAAGCAAAAGTTCCAGTTGCAGAGATGTTTGGCTTCGATTCAGCCTTAAAATCGGCCACTGGAGGCAAAGGTTTTTATAGTTTAATAGATGTTATATTTGAGAAGTTACCCAAGGAACTACAAGAACAAGTCGTTTTAAAGATAAGGAAAAGAAAGGGCTTGAGTGAAGAAGTTCCTCAGGTTGAATAACATATTTAAAACTGTGATTGAATAATTAAATAGTGTTTGAGGAGGTGTAATGATGGCAGAATTACCAAAAATAAACATAATGACAGCCGGACACGTAGATGCTGGTAAATCTACTTTACTGGGAAGATTACTCTACGATTCTGGTGAAATAAGAGAAGACCAAATGAGGAAGTTAAAAGATATAGCAAAAGAATTGAAAAGAGAAACTTTCGAATTCGCGTTCGTCATGGATAATTTGAAGGAAGAGAGAGAACGTGGTGTGACGATAGACATTATGCACAAACCATTCCAAACGAAGAAATATTTCTATACTATAATCGACTGTCCTGGTCACAGGGACTTTGTTAAGAACATGATTACTGGAACTTCACAGGCTGATGCCGCTATTTTTGTCGTATCTGCTAAACAAGGTGAAGGTGTACAAGAACAGACGAAAGAACATGCTTGGTTGTTAAAAGTCATGGGTGTCGGACAGATAATAGTTGCTATAAACAAGATGGACAATACTAATTACGATCAAAAAAGGTTCGATGAAATTGTTACAGAAGTCAAGAAACTGTTAAACATGGTTGGTTATAAGACAGACGAAATACCTTTCGTTCCAGTATCTGGTTTAGTAGGAGACAATGTATTCAAGAAATCAGATAAGATGCCTTGGTATAAGGGAGATACATTAATCAACTCTATGGACGCAACGATAAAAGTACCTGAATCACCAGTAGATAAACCTTTGAGAATACCGATTCAAGACGTTTATACGATAACAGGAGTAGGAACTGTTCCAGTAGGTAGAGTTGAAACAGGAGTACTAAAGACTGGAGACACACTCATTTTTGAACCATCTGGTGCCAAGGGTGAAGTTAAGACGATAGAGATGTTCCATAAACAACAGCCAGAAGCAAAACCTGGAGACAACATCGGTTTCAACGTCAGAGGTATAAACAAGGAAGATGCTAAGAGAGGAGATGTTGCAGGTCATCCAAACAACCCACCAACAGTCGCTAAGGAATTCACAGCGCAGATAATCGTTCTACAACATCCAACAGTCATGACAGCAGGATACACGCCAGTATTCCATGTTGGTACAGCTTCGATAGCA
Source organism: Candidatus Aenigmatarchaeota archaeon (assembly GCA_026397455.1). Classification (GTDB taxonomy): domain Archaea; phylum Aenigmatarchaeota; class Aenigmatarchaeia; order CG10238-14; family CG10238-14; genus JASEGC01. The sequence goes on from JAPLUX010000019.1 coordinate 3,499, forward strand.
TGCAAGATAGAAGAAATAATCGCAAAGATTGATCCAAAGACAGGTGCAGTGTTGAAAGAACATCCAGATTTCATAAAGACTGGTGATGCGGCAAAGATAAGAGTCGTCCCAACAAAAGCAATGGTTATCGAAAAAAAGTCAGACTTTCCACAATTAGCTAAGTTCGCGATAAGAGACATGGGAACTACTGTTGCTGCTGGAGTAGTCTTAGACATCGTTAAAGCAAAGTAATCCCTCTTTTTTCTTTTTCAAAATTTATTTTTTAATAGAAAGGTTGTTCACTATCTTCTTCATCGTATTTTTGTTTAGGTTCTACACTCTTATTCCTTGAGAATTTCATTATACCAAAAATTATCACAATGAGTAATGCTATCGTGATTAAAATAGCCATTATGTTTGTGGGACTCAAAGCTTCTTTCATCTCTGCAGGTTGTGAATTATAACCCTCTATAGTAAATGCGAATTCATTACCAGAACATCCATCGAAGACTAACTCTATATCTTCTCCAGGTCTCGTCTCTACTCTAATATCATCACTCTTTGCTATCGTTGATAGAACATCTCCGTTCTTGGAATGTTCAGCTGATATCAATTTGCATTCTTTTCCTTCTTTATCGATTAACTTAACATGATCGATATGACTTCCTTCTAGTAAAGCGTACCACATTTCAGATAGGATAATTTTATATTCTCCGTTAATTGGTTTAATGTCAAATTTAGTAGAATAAGTTGTGTCTATTCCTTCTTTAGAATGTATATTCAATTTTTCTACATCAATGAATTTTTCACCATTCCAGGTTTTAAGGATTGGACAACCTCCTCCTTCAGTAGTTGTAGTAGATTTTAAAGG
>JAPLUX010000048.1 GCA_026397455.1 Candidatus Aenigmatarchaeota archaeon
ACATATATATTAAATTTATGAGGTAAGAATTAAGGTTTTTGCTCTACATAAGCTTAAAAGTGGACAATCTCTGATTAATAAACAGGGATATGGTTGGTTCGCCAATGTGAAACATATGCCGAAGCCTCAAAGCTTTTTTCAGATCACAAAAATTGTCTGTCATGTCTAACGGAAGTAGTAAAGTTTATCGAGGAATCGACTAAGGTAAAGACCAATAGGGCTAAATGTCTTTATGATTGCGTGGTTTGTGATGCGATTACCTCAAAACCCATTTTGGAATTGGAAGTATCTCAAGAGATAATTGAGATTCCATGTCTACTATTCATGAAAATCGTACGTGATTTTGACTATGGAATCGTGGGATCATATCATCCAAGAACTGGGAGAATATTTTTGCTTGAAGGAGAGTGGTGTTTTTCGAATCTAGTTCATGAAACCCTACATAGCCGATCTGCCTTTTCTAAGACAGATCCTCCTCCAGAAAATCTTGCATTTGTTTACGATGGGCTTACAGAGCTCTTAGTAGGTTTAGTGCTAAGAAGGAAGATTCTGCGTTGTTATAATATATGGCAAATCGTGAACTCATGCTTCCTATCGCCGTATGCGAAGTTTGTCAGACCTTGGTACTATCTAACTCTTAAAGTAGATTTTAAGCCAATAATGTCTTTATATTTTGACGTGAAGGAAGATTATCCCCTAGAGAAATTAGGGAAATTACTGCAAGATCTACTGGGCAAAGAGTTCGAAAACATATTTCTTGACTATGATCCTAAGGAAAGAGGACTTTTTGATAGATTCAAAGATCAATTGGGCAGAATCTTTCCAATAGACTTTGCTAGTTTTCAAGACAGCCAAAGAAGATTCAGATTGGATCACTTAGATTGTCTTTAATCATGGTCTTCTTTTTATTGTTATCTCGAAAAGTCTGTTTTCACTTGTTTTTTCTGCAACTTCTCCGCCTATCACTCCTTTGATTAAACCAAGAAAGCCAGCTGCAATGCTCGCTTGTAGTTTTCCTTCCTCAGCCTTAATCAGTCCTACAGTCAGTTTAGCCTCATCTACCCTGTATTTGCAATCCGCTCCTTCAAGATTTTCAAACATTGCTATGACATTCTTAAGGTCATTTTCTATTTGAGATAGATCAATTTCAGTTCGTACCAATTGCCTTCTTGCAAACATCATCTCCTCAGGTTTTTCCTTTATTTCTTCAGGATAAATAACAAATATCTTTCTACTCATAGTTTGCACCTCTAGGAACCCAGTAATCTTTGAATTGGATTTATCAAGATAAAAGCATTTGGTATAGTTCCTATCTGTTACTTGCATGTACACAAAAAAGCTCCACGAGCATTTGCCTTGTAGGGATATACGAACGCGCTGTTAAATTATTTGGCACAGACATGACGCTTTTTTCTAACAAAAGCATAATGGAGGTGAGAGAAAAATGATAAAAACTGAGGGAGTATATAATGATACAAATGCGAATGCGGAGAGTCTATTATTGACTAGGAAGAAAAGGTCTGGTGTAAAACGTGTTGCTCCGAAACTCCCTAAAAGGAAAACGCACAAACATAGAAAAAGGTAGGCAGTTATGGGTGAGGGTAAAGAACCTCGCATATATGTGGACACTAATGTTATTCTAGATGTCATTGAAAGGAGAAGGAAAAAAGATGATTCTTTTCTTTTGCTTGACAAGATAAAGAATAAGGGTTGGTATTGCTGTACTTCTGCTTATACTATCTGTGAATTGATAGACAAAGAACAAGAGTTTCTTCACGTATGGAATCTGTTGCTAAACAGATATACTTTTGATGAAATTCTCGAGTCAAGAAAACCGAAAGACCTCTCACAGGAGCAAAGAGATGACACGATTGACAAAGTGAGAGGTTTTTTCAAGCAATACAAAATAGAACAGTTTACTCTTGAAGAAAAGGGTTGGGAAACAGCATATGCAGTTTTGCAAGACATGAACATCAGTGCCTCTGATGCTGTCCAAGTGGCTACAGCAATAGAAGCAAACTGTTCAATCTTTATCAGTAATGACGAAGAACTAGGAAAAGAAGCACAGAAGAAATTAGTTTGGATGAGTCCTACACAAGCTAATCAAACTCTGAAAGGTCAGGGTGTAACCAAAGAAGTATTA
>JAPLUX010000113.1 GCA_026397455.1 Candidatus Aenigmatarchaeota archaeon
ATATATATCGAATTTATTAGTGAAGCTTTCGTTTCTTGAATATCTTTATGATAGCCAGATGGTAAATTTTTCATACATAAAAAATTTTGAAAGAGGTTCGCGATGACATCAGAAGTCTTTCCTTTTATCAATTCGAGAACATCTGGATTCTTCTTCTGAGGCATTATAGAACTTCCAGTACAATATTCTTCTGGTAAATCGATGAAGTTAAACTCTTTCATCGAGAACAATATCAAATCTTGAGATAATTTGTTCAAATCAGACATCAACTGGGATAAAACGAATATAACTATTGATTCGCACTTTTCTCTGCTGTTGATTGTGTGTAGAGAATTCTCACTGATTTTAGTAAAACCAAGTAACTTGGCTGTCAATTTTTTATTTACTTTTATAGGAATTCCATAACCTGCCCCTGAACCTAAAGCATTCTTGTCTATGAAAGAATATGTAAATTGAAGAATTTCTAAGTCGTCTATTAATGAATAGAAATGCGCCATCAAAAAAGAACCAAAAGTATACGGCATTGCTTGTTGATGATGTGTATAACCAGGCATTATTGTTTTTTTGTATTTATTTGCTAACTCTGAGAGTGTTTCTTCTAATTTCAAAATTTTTTTTGAAATGTCAATTATTTCATTCTTCATGAAAAGTTGTAAATCCACGATAATCTGTTCGTTTCTTGATATAGCTGTATGAACTTTCTTACCGACTTCACCTAAATCTTGGATTAATTTGAACTCAACATTAGAATGAACATCTTCCAGTTCTACTTTTAATTGAATACCATTATCATAAAGTTCTAGAAGCTTTGTTAAAATTTTTTTCAATTCTTCTTGTTTTAAAAGCCCTATTTCATTTAACATAATTTCATGAGCAATTGTCGATAATATGTCCCACTTGACTAGTTTTTGATCCAACAAAATGTCTTTTCCTGACAAAAAACATTCAATATCTTTTGTATTTTTATTTTCCAATTTGCCATCATTCCAGGTTTTCATTTGTTTTCACCTGGTTTGCCATTTTAGTCTGTAATCCAAATAGCTCTATAAAACCTACAGAATTTTTTTGATTGAATGTATGATTTTTTTCGTAAGTGGCTAGTTTCAAATCATACAAAGCATATTTCGATTCTCTTCCAACAATGAATGCATTTCCTTTGAATATTTTTATTTTAACTTTTCCTGTGACTTTTTCGTTCATTTTATCTATAAATGATTCCAAATCTTCCATGAGTGGATCCAACCATAACCCAGCATAAGCCATGTAAGTCCATTTCTGATCAATCAATGGCTTGAACTGATTTTCATGAATCGTTGAAACATATTTTTCTAAATCTTTATGTGCCTTAAGGATAACTATGGCAGCAGGACATTCATAAAATTCTCTGGATTTTAAACCGACTATCCTGTCTTCCATATGGTCAATCAATCCGACTCCATGTTTTCCTGCAATTTCATTAAGTTTCATTATCAATTTCCAAAGTTCCATTTTTTCTCCATTTAGTGAAGCTGGTATTCCTTTCTCAAATTCTAAAATTACATACTCTGGCTCATTTTGAGCATCAGTTGGGTTTGTAACCCATGTGAGTACATCACAAGGTACTTCTTTATCGGGAAACTCTATGACACCACATTCAGAAGATTTGCCCCAAAGATTTTCGTCTATGGAGTATGGTTTACTGTGATTCACTGGTATTGATATTCCATTATTTTTTGCATATTCTATACTCTCATCCCTTGTCATATTCCATTCTCGAACAGGGGCAATAATCTTAATCTCAGGGTTAAGTGTAGCAATAGTCACATCAAATCTGATCTGATCATTTCCTTTTCCAGAACATCCGTGTACGATAGCATCAGCATTTTCTTCTTCAGCAATCTTAACAGCCCATTTTGCTTGTAATGGTCTTGCTATAGCTGTACTCACAGGATAAGAATCTTCGTACAGTGCGTTAGCCTTGATAGCTTTAGTAATATAGTTATCTGCAAATTCTTTTTTTACATCGATTACAAAAGCTTTCTTTGCACCCAATTTTAATGCTTTATCCTTGATTTTCTCTAGATCCTTAGAATTCTGCCCAACATCCAAAGTCAGTGTTATCAACTCACAACCATATTTTTCTGGAACCCATTTCAACAATATGGATGTGTCCAAACCTCCAGAGTAGAGAAGTAAAGCTTTCTTAATTTTAGTTTCTTTGGCATTCACCTGACATTTTTTACACCTTAGGAACAATTTTTATAAAATAATGTATTTATAATTTGTGTCAAATATATGACAAAATAAGGCTTAAATATATCAAATGATACATTTATGTTATGAGTATCGCAAGAGACGTTAGAAATTATTTGAAGAATAAACCATACATACTTGAAGCTTTAGAGAAGGATATAGTTAACTTAAGTAAATTAGCAAGACAAATTCAGCTAGAGTTCAGGATAAAAAATTTTAGTGCGATAAAAGCTGCTCTAAGAAGATTTTCAGAAGAGAATAAAAAATACAAACACAGGAGAGAAGAGAGAGTTTTAAGATTATTGAAAAAAAGTAACGTGACTGTGTACGATGGGAATTCTATAATAATCACAGATGAACCAACTAACATAAAAGAAAAAGTGAAATTAACGCTAGAAGATAGTGTTGTTTATCTCATAGATAAGGCAGAGTTACCTAAAATAACAAAAAATGTCTTAAAAAAGAATGAAAACTGTTCCACGTTCATAATAAAATCACCAGAAGAGATTGAAACTACCCCTGGAGTCGTTGCTTTTCTAACATCTATATTGTCAGAACAGAATGTAAATGTAGTCGAATTCATTTCATGTTGGATCGAAACGATAATAGTTGTAGATAGAAAAGATAGCCTTAGAGCCTACGAAATATTAATGAGTGTTATAGGATAAAGAATATAAAACTCAAAATCTAATCATGAGTTGAATTTTATGAAAAATTTAATATCTATCAAGGATATAGAAATCGAAAAAAAAGGCTCAGTGAATGATTTAGTCAAACAAATGTACAAGTCTGGTGGGTTCACAGCTAAGAATCTCGCGATAGGGGTTGATATTCTAGAAAGTATGATAAAAGATAAGAATTGTTTAAATTTTCTTTCTTTTCCTGCGTGTATAGTAGCTACTGGAACAAGAGGAATAATCAAAGAAATGGTTAAAAGAAAATTATTCGATGTTCTGATAACGACATGCGGAACTTTGGATCATGACATCGCAAGGACGTGGAAAGATTATTATCATGGTAGTTTTTTTGCTGATGATAGAGAATTACATAGAAAAAAAATTAACAGATTGGGAAATATCTTTGTACCAAACGAATCTTATGGATTGGTAATCGAAGAAAAAATGTCTAAATTCTTAAAAGAAATTTATTCCGAGAATAAAGAACTGTCGAGTTATGAACTTGCTTGGGAAATTGGCAAGAGAATAAATGATAAAGGTTCAATACTTTACTGGTGTTATAAGAATAAAATTCCAGTCATAGTTCCTGGCATAACTGACGGTGCTGTTGGTTATCAAATATGGCAGTTCTCTCAAGACCATAAGTTCAAGATTGATATTCTAAAAGATGAGAAGTTATTGAGTGATTTAACTTGGAAAGCAAAGAAATCTGGTGCGTTAATAATGGGTGGTGGAATATCAAAACATCATGTAATTTGGTGGTCGCAATTCCGAAATGGGTTGGACTATGCTGTGTACATAACAACTGCTGTAGAATATGATGGCAGTCTCTCTGGCGCAAGAACTCGTGAAGCTATATCATGGGGTAAAATAAAAGAAAAAGCTAAACATGTGACGATAGAAGAAGATGCGACAGTTGCTCTACCAATAATGTTCTCAGCTCTGTTAGAAAGATTATAGATCGTGAATGAATTTATCGAATTCTCTCTTTGTATTTTTTGAATAGATTGTAGCTAAGAAGTATGAAATATAAATCGCAAGGTCCCAAATCTTACTATTTTTTGTTTTCATACCCAAATTCAAAGTTGAATTTTGTAATATTTTCATTAGTGGGTTGTTTGCTAAAAGCATGTATCCCATATCTACTTCCCAACCATTTTTTATCTTGTTTTTTATAAAATCATAGGAACTTGTTACTCTCTCCAAAGACAATTCCTTCATTTCTTTCAGAGTAAGATGCCTACAATCTTTGAATTTCACGTTTCCTTTTTTGATTGCATTCAGTATTGATTTGGCATCAGGTTCAGATTCGAC
>JAPLUX010000172.1 GCA_026397455.1 Candidatus Aenigmatarchaeota archaeon
TGATTTAGTTTTATGCGTATCATAAAAGAAGATAGTTGTAATGCTGATGAGCAACAGGTTGAGTTTACAGCTACGGTCATGGGCACTAAAATCAAAGCGTGCGTATCAACAAAGAAACAGGCCTTTGTAGTAAAGAATCAAACCTACGTCTATGGTGGTCACTGTGTCATCCAACCTTATCCAAAGAGCCCCACCTCTGAACTGGAAATATTCAACGAATACAACTTCTTTGGCAAAGAAAAAGGGGAAACAACGTTCATCGAACATCCTGACGAAAAGGGCAACATGATGGTCGGTTTTGGTACTGGTGGATTGCTTGGTGGCCTTGACAAAGAACTGACCTTTAAAAGGGTAGATGAAAGGACCTTCAATAAGATAGTGACCTTAGAAAAAGAGAGAGAGCGCCTCGAAGAAATTAAAAATAAAAATAATTACCTTTTTGGTGGCTCAGACAGGGAAACGATATCGATGATACATGGATTGCAATATGAATTGGATGAAAAACTTAGGTTACTTACAGGATGGACGTGTTAATGGAAATAGACCTATTGCATTATTTCAAAAAATCAAATACGCTACAATATTCTGAATTTATAAAGGCATGCGAAGAACATAACGGCTCTATAACTGATGACGGTGCGTGTCAGATTAAAAAAGGCAAAGCCAAAGTTCTAATCAGAGATTGGCGTGACAACAGCATCGACCGACCTGACCATGAGCTCAAAAACATTTGGGCAAGAAATGATGTGTTTTTTTTATGCTATGCAAACAATTCATCCATGCAAACATACTATGACCAAAACAAAGAACCGACAGATAAAATATTCAGCGAATCCTACAAGCATTGGACAGAAGAATTGGACAATACCAGCATCTTCCCGGATTGGTATGTAAATCGAAAAGATTGGCGTGTAACAATCTCAAACTACGGTCGCAGTATTGGGGCACGTAAGAAAGAATGCGATGAAATGAAAGAGTTGAGGATTAAAGGTCTTGTTGATGAGGTATTACTTGGTCATCGTAAGATTGAAGATGTGATGATGGGAGAGCTTTGAATGGGTCTAGCGATACAATGGGCAGTAAGATGCAATGATGAAAAATGCATACAACGGGTTCACGATAGTCTAAAGAAGTTGGAAAAAACCTTTTTTGTACAAGAAACAAAGTCATCTATTATCATATGCACTGATAAAATGGGCGAAGAGCACGTTTGCATTTCTTTGAGATTTGAACCTTGGGAGAAAGCATTGGAACAATCATGGGTAATGAGACGAGCAAGATTTAGGGTAATTGGTTTCAATGACCCTGTATTTGAAGGGCAAGGCTCTTTCGGCCACCGGATGCCCGATGACATGATGAAACTGATTGATGGCAGGGAAGCAAGATGTTCATGGGAAACGCTTAAAGGTGAGCCAGTTTTGGGCAAGGGGGGACATCAGACTGGCGACTGGATAAAAACCCAGTATGCTGGTATTGAGCATCACATAAAAGCATGCAAGATACTTGATACAATCAGGGAAAATGCAGACAAAACGATAGTTGGAGATGATGGAAATTACTGTGGCGAAGGCGACAATCACGACATGGCAACCCTGATGGATAGTTTCGAGGAATATACTGATATAAATATCAAGATATTCGGTAAACTAAGAGATGCTGGCTGGAAAGACAAAGACGTAGCTGGTAAAGGGAAAGAAACATATCAACGGAGGAAGTTAGGAAAATGAAATTGATTCACCCGGCCTTCAAATATTTCATAATGCATGATGCCATAAGAGAATGGGACAAGATATTAAAAGAAGAAGGCAATCCAGATGGTATCAGTGGGGGAGTTTGTTTTTCGACAAGTAATGCCTTCTGCAAAATATTGGACAGGGATTTTGATATACCCTGTACTTTGGAGATGGTGGAAACTATTGCAGGAAACAAGAATGCGATGGAATTATTCGATTATTATTACAGAGAGGGCGACCCAGAGGCATTTTTTATTCATCTTGAACATTTAAATAAAGAGAAAGGAAAGGAAAACCTCACACCAGAAAATCCTGTCATAGTCGGAATGGGTGCAGGGGGCAAACCCGACCAGTTCCATTTTGTGATGAATCTCTTTCGCAATGGCGAAGCTGTGGATTTGACATTGGATAGGGT
>JAPLUX010000030.1 GCA_026397455.1 Candidatus Aenigmatarchaeota archaeon
TAGCAAAAAAAGCTGAAGAAGTAAAAGAAGTCAAGGAAATAAAAAGGATGGACGACAATGTTGTGTACGTAGGACAAAAACCAACGATGGCTTACGTTTTAGCAGTAATAACCCAGTTTTCTGGGAGCCTAAAAGAAGTCCATTTGAAAGCAAGAGGAAGGTCAATCTCGAGAGCAGTAGATGTTGCAGAGATTGTGAAGAATCGTTTCCTTCAAGATGTCAAAGTAAATGGGATTGAAATCGGAACTGAAGAAAGAGAGGTTGAAGAGGGAAACAAGATCAACGTTTCCACGATTGACATAAAATTGTTAAAGTAAACCTCTTTCTTTTTTTCTTTTTTTAAAACAATTTCAAAATAAGATAGGTTTTGTTCTTTAGAAAAGGGTTAAATCCTTTAACTCATAGAATCACACAAATTTTTGTTCTTGAAGAAGAAAAAATAAGGATTTAAAATTTAGTATGTATAATTAATCCAAGTTGATGTTATGAGGGGAGCGTACACTGAGCCAGTTAAAGTTGGAATAACACATGATTTTTCTAAAACTAAGAGGGGATACTTGAGAGACATTTGTATGCGAGCTTATACTCATAATGCGTTCCTCTCGATGTACATGCCTTCTGGTAAGGGGAATAAACCAATTGATAACGAGAAAGAAGGAATGACCATTAGGAACGATTTAAATGGAATTAATAATTTTCTCATGTTAGCCACCAGTTCGATTTATTCAAAAGATGGTCGTAGATCTGATGAGGCTGCTCGCTTTATGGAATGGGCTTTAGTTAGATATGGAAAAAGAGCATTATTCATCATACTTTCAGAAAAAAAAGACATCTATAATCCAATTTATGTAAAAAATGAAAGAGAATATTATAAAGAACCAGCTAAGAAAGAAATCCTTCCTAACCCACATGCCATAGAGTTTGTTGAACAATTCAAACCTCTTTTAAACGGTCTTTCGATAGATGATTTATTTACACAAGGAATTGAGGTAGATTTTTCTAAAATTTCAGGAATGTTATTTAATGAATTTTTATATCAACCTGAAGTTAGTCATATTAATCCAGTTGAGTTGCCTGAAGATGTACAAAAAAGATGGGATGTAGATTTCACTTCAAAAAACCATGGTATCAATGTCAAAGTAGAAGTTGTTGATGAGATATTTGAATTAGAAGCTGTCACACCAATAAAAAATCTTGATAGTTTACATACATTTTTAGGATCAATAAAAAAAGTACATTTTATCCACAGTAAATCACAATAGAAAAGATAGATTTTTGTTCTAGAAAAAACAGGATTATATCATCCCTAATTTAACAGCCACATCAGCAGCATGATATTCTTTCTTAAGTTTTATGAATGCCTTTTTCTTTCCTTCTCTGGTTATCATCGTGTTTATTTTATCGACTTTAACCTTGAAAACATCTTCAAACGCTTTCTTGATATCTTCTTTACCAATCCTTCTATCAACAATAAACACTAATTTATTCTCTTTTTCAACTAGTCTTATGCTCTTCTCTGCTATGTGCGGATACTTCAACACTTCATACGGGTCCATATCAAACACTCAACTTTTCTATCGATGACTTTGACCAGATTGTTAAACGTCCAGGCAGCGATCCAGGAGCTAAATATTCGACTGAAATGTTTTTCACGTTCAAGACATCAACACCTGTCAAGTTTTCGCATGCTCTTTTAATATGTTTATCTTTATCGACGATTATTAAAGGTCCGATTTTTTCTTTGTATTTTCTTCCTCTCATCTTTCCCTTTCCAGCCCTGACTTTTCTTTTATCCAATCTTTTCAATTCACCATCAAGTCCCAACGATAAGAACAATTTTTCAACATCCTTTGTCTTTTTGATCGATTCAATATCATCTTTTACAATCAAAGGTAATGTCTTAATTTTATCTATGACATGTCCTCTATTCTTAACAATATCCTTATTCCCAGTAGCAGCTATCGCAGACCTCAAGGCCAATCTTTTCTCTTTTTTGTTTATCTTCTGAGCCCAGATTTTTTCGACTTTTGGTGGATGTGCCATTCTACCTTTAACAGCTTGAGGTACTTTTCTAGCCCTCCAAGCCATATTTGGGGAACCCCCGTGAATTCTTTGCATTCTTGCCATATCCCTCATCATCATCGTGTATCTATATCTTCTTGAGCCATGATAATGGGCAGAAGTCCTTAAACCAGCTAAAACATCAGTACCATAAGGTTGTCTTCTTTGACTTTGTAAAGCTATGACAGCTCTTCTTATCACATCAGGCCTGAAATTCTCACTGAAAACTTTTGGTAGGTCAATCTTCTCAACAGGTTCTCCGTTCAAGTTTAAGACATCTATTTTCATCTTTTACACCTTACTCTGGTTTTGTGGATACGTATTTTACTTCTGTCGGTAGTATAGGCACTTTAAGTGGCCTGATAGCAGACCTCAACCTGATCAACCTCTTTTTTGATCCTGGCAACGAGCCTTCGACTATAACATAATCCCCTTTAATGATACCGTAATTAGTAAAGCCTGATTTTGGAGTTATTTCTTTTCCATCTTCCCCGATTTTTAATATTCTCTTGTTGCATTCAGTCCTAGTCTGAAAGCCTAATTGTCCCGCATAAGGAACTGTCCATAAAACACGGTCTGGCGTTTCAGGTCCTATGGTTCCTGTGTGTCTTCTTTTTTGAGTGGCTTTTCTGTTTTGAACCTTGATACCGAGTCTCTTCACTGGACCTTGTGTTCCTTTGCCTATTGTCACAGCAGATACATCTATGTATTCCCCTTCCTTGAAAATATCTTTTATTCGGATTTCTTTTCCGATAAAATCTTTAGAATATTTCCATTTTTCTTCTGTGTTCTGACCAGTGACCTCTATCTCAAATATTTCTGGAGTTTTTTTATTAACTCCGGATTTTCTGGGTTGAGTCCTTATAATCAATCTAATTTTCTTAATTTTATTCAATTCACTCTCGATCTTTTTCATGTTTTTTTCTTTGTTAAATTTTCCGATTTTCATTTTTCTGCTGACGTCTTTATCATCTTTTATTTTTTCATCCCATATTTCACTGAGGACGACAAAACCATCAGGACTTTCTTTGTAAGCTCTTACACCCAGAACCTTTAGAGGAGGACAATCCAAAACAGTTGCAGGAACGACAATTTCTTGACCTTTTGTCAAGGAATACTTTTTATTATCGACGATAGAAGCATGAATCATTCCGGACTTATAGGCAGCAAAACCAGGTATTTTGACTTTTTCTGATGCAGGCCAAGTCTTAACTCTAGGGTAGATTCTCTTGGCTCTTTTTCTGGGCCAGAATGCCAATGAGCCTGCCCTTGGTTTACTTTCCCTGACCATTCATATCACTTTAAAGATTTAGATTAAGGAATTAATAACACTTATCTTTTTTAATCTTTGTATTATTAGTGATTGTATGGTAGATGAGTGTATTTTTTGTAAAATTGTAAGAAGAGAAATACCTTCCCTTATAGTCCAAGAAGATGAGGATTCTGTTGCATTTTTAGACATATCACCACGTTCCCGTGGCATGACTTTAGTCGTTCCTAAACAGCATTTTGAAACCTTCGAGCAAAACCGTGAGCTTGCCAGTAAACTTTTTGATAAAGCTATGATTGTGGCTGAAAAAATACGGAAATCTTTAAACCCGGTAACAGTCTTTATGTCAATAATGCAGGCTCAGGTTCCTCATTTCAGCATCCGTGTTTATCCTGTTTATAAGGAGCAAATACCCTTGTTTGAAAACAAGCCGATTGAAACGACGGAAGAAGAATTGGCTGATGTTGCGAGGAGAATAAGCTCTGTTCCAGTTTTTTAACAAACTTCCTAAAGTCAGATTCCCTAAATTAATCAGTCTTATAACTTCCATATTTTTAACCTTTTGAATAACTCTTGAAATGATACTGACATTAAAAAGAAATGATTAATCTTATAAACCCTTCTATGAGTAGATTTTTCAATTATGTTAAATTTAACAAGTTTAAAATATTATAAGATAGAATTGTAGTGATAATTATATGCGGCTGTTGTCCAGCCTGGTTAAGACCCGAACAATTTGGGGTAAGCCCTCCAAGCTCGTGACGCGGGTTCAAATCCCGCCGGCCGCACTACCCAAAATACCTTCTACTGGGTGCTGTGGATTGTATTTATCTGTTTTATAAACGATCATAGTCTCTGTTCTTCTGACTGTTTCTAAATCATGGATTTTTCTGATGACATCTTTAAGTTCATCCATGTCTTTTGTCATAACCTCTATTATGTACCCATACCTACCGAAGAGGATATGAATCTGCGTAATTTGCGGTAAAGATTTTACAAAGTCGAGTTTTTTATTATCACGATGTCTAATTGGTTCCATTTCAATTAACACATAGGCAT
>JAPLUX010000001.1 GCA_026397455.1 Candidatus Aenigmatarchaeota archaeon
TTTTAGTTGTTGTCTGTCTGGATGTTGGCATAGTTGTGGTTGTTTGTTTCACTATTGATGTTTTAACTGTTGTCTGTTTGAATGTTTGCACGGTAGTTGTAGTGACTGTAGCTACTTCTTTTGTTTTCAATAACTTCTTTAATTCCATCAAATCGATTACAGATTTTTTCTCTTGTCCCTGTATCTTAGGGACACAAACTGTGTACTTGGGAAAAAAAGAGTTTTTTCCATCATTTACTTTATCTGCTCTATCGTATCCACGTTTAGCACAATATTTGCTTGAATATTCTATCCCACATTCACCACTATAGAATTCCCATGCATCGCATTCTTTATCAGGAAGTACACAGAATCCTTTCTGTCCTTTCTCTGTTTCAACTATCTTATAATTATAGCCTGACTCTTTACAATAAACAGCAGCTGGATTAGGAATGGCATAAGACACTTGAATTATGGTCAAAAAGAAAATCAGTGAAAATAAAATCGATAATTTTTTCATTATAATTATTTAGTTAATTCAAGATAAATAATTTTTTTCTTTTATTTAGACTGTATTTTTTATAAAAAATTAAATTATCCTTTAATTCCAAACAAGTTGTTGAAGAACTGTACTATGGAATCCAACAGGCTCATGGGTACTATTCTAACGTCGACTGTTAAAGTTACTTTGGCTTGTTCATTGGTTTCGTAACCATCTCCATCGAAATCAACGCATGAAGAGTAGCTTAATGTACTCGTGATATGTCCGTAATAGTCCGTGTAACAATCTGGATTACTTTCTGGGCAAGTTATTAATGGTACTTTTATCTTACAACTGCATCCGTATTTTCCACTAGATTCAAAGTTGGGTGATAGGTTACAGCTGCAGACTTGTTGACCAGAACAGGAATCTCCTTTGATACTGACTTTAATATTTGAGCAATCGCCAACAAAAGAGTTAATATAATTTTTGAACGTTACATTATCTCCAACGGTCGCGTAGGTTGATTCTCGTGTTGGGAATGGAGGATACCTGGATGTGACATAGGTTTTTAAACCGACTGTCCCTGTACAACTACCACAATAGGTTGTATAAAACCATGGATCCATACAACATTTTTTTCCTCGTCCCTGATTGCAGAACCATCCAGTGTAACAATCGTTATTACTAGTACATCCATCATCTGTTCTAGACGTCATACCACAACATTTTGGTCTATCGCTTGTACAGCAATCTGCGGATGGATAATTACAGCATCCGTTAGTTGGACCACCAGGAGTTTGACAATGACAAGCGGCAACAAAATTACAGTCTGGGTCTGATGTACATGTCCCACCGTATTTAATCTTGCAAACGCCTGGCGTTGAAACATCACCGATATAAGGTGAAAAATAAATGTTGCATTGTCCAAAGCCAATGTAGAAATATCCATCTTTTGGTGGTGGTTCGGCTGGGGGGTTTGTCCATCCGATACCCCAACTGTTTTTTGCAATCCAATAGGATGTTTGGGGATCACCAGTGTCTTTGTAACCGACTATAACTACATTATGGTTATTACCTGATGGGT
>JAPLUX010000061.1 GCA_026397455.1 Candidatus Aenigmatarchaeota archaeon
ACTTCCAAATAACCGACATCCATCGTCTTCATGTCAGCGACTATGATTTTATCAGGAAAGTGTTTCTTCAGTTCAGTTACTGCTTTTATTCCCTCAGACTTTATTAAAGGCGTTCCTGCTTCAAGAATGTGTGCACCAGAGCATTTTTTAGCTATTCCTAAAGCTTTTTCAATACTCAACAAATCCAAAGCCACTTGAAGTTTAGTCATACAATATAATTTGTTAGAATTAAGCAATAAGTCTTTTCATACCACAAAACTTTATAAGTAAGAAAATTCTTACTATTATCATGAAACTGGTTGATAAAAACATGAAAATAAAAACAGTCAGAATCTCAGATAAAGGACAGATAGCCATTCCCATAGACATAAGAAACAGTCTTGGTTTGAAAAGAGGAGACGAACTTGTTTTAATCCAAACAGACCATAAAATCTTGATAGAAAAACCAAGAAGAGTGATTGAAGATATCAAAGAAAATTTTAAGGATGTGATAAGTTTAACAGAATCCTCGTTAAAAAAACTCTGGCTTAACGAAGAGGACGAAATATGGAATGAATACCTTAAAAAGGGAAAGAAATGATATCCCAGAGGGATATAGTCCTGTTGTCTTTTCCTTTTAGTGACTTAAAAACACAGAAAATCAGGCCTGTGATCATCATTTCAAACGATGATTACAATCAAAAATTCGAGGATGTGATAGCGATACCGATGACTAGCAATCTTGATGTTAGAGATTATGTAATCTTAATTTCTAACAAGGATTTAGAATCTGGAAAATTGATTAAGGACAGCAAAGCTAAGATAGACAGGGTATTCAGTGTGAATAAAAACCTGATAAAACTAAAAATTGGCAAGATAAAATTGGGTGTCTATAAAGAAATAATAGAAATACTCTTGGGATTAATAGAGCCAAAAATATAAACGTTTTATCAAACAATAAGTAAAAGAGAATGATGAAAGTAATTGAAATAGTGCCTGCAATCCTTGTCAAGACCGTTGATGAATTAAATCAAAGATTGAAAGAAGTCGAACCTTACGTCAAAAGAATACACATAGACATAATGGATGATATTTTTGTGCCGAACAAAACGATACAGCCTGAAGATATGAGCGATTTTAAGACGAAATTGATGAAAGAAGTTCACTTGATGGTTGAAGACAATGAAAAATATGTTGACAAATTCCTGAAATTAGGTTTTGATATGATAATAGTTCATGCAGAATCTTGCAAAGACATACCAAGAATAATTAAAAAAGTAAAAGATCGAGGAAAGAAAGTAGCTTTATCCATAAACCCTCCTACTCCACTTTCTGCTATAAAAAATTATTTAGATGACTTAGACATGGTTTTGATTATGAGTGTTAATCCTGGATTTTCTGGTCAAAGTTTCGATCCAAGTGTTCTACAAAAGATTAGAGAGTTGAAAAGTATGAAGAAAGACTTAGACATAGAAGTTGACGGGGGAATAAAGGTAGGGAATGCTAGATTAGTTGTAGAAGCTGGGGCAAACATCGTTGTTTCTTGTTCTGGGATTTATAATTTTGAGGATAAGAAGAAAGCGATTGAAGCACTCAGAAAAAATGTTATTTTAACTTAAAATTCAGATAGGTTTTTGTTCTGTAAACTTCTCATCATTACTTAAATCCTTTTCTATCAATAGATAATCTATGACTTTTGGTGAAGAAGAATCCTTTAAAAAACCAGTAAAAGACACGTTTGAAGAAGAGATGAAACTCGAGATAATTAAAGATAAGATGAATGAAATATCTGAAAAAATCGATTCTTCAGAAAAGAAGCCAATCGTTGAAAAGCCTGAGAAGAAGAAATTCCAGATATTCCTAGATACTGCAGATGTTGAACAAATAAGAGAGGCTCATTCTTGGGGTATTCTTGATGGTGTCACGACTAATCCTACTTTAGTCTCCAAGACAGGAAGGAGTTTTGAAGAATGTATCCATGAAATCGTCAGTATAGTTGATGGTCCTATAAGCGCTGAGGTTGTTAGTTTAGATGCAGAAGGTATGGTTAAAGAAGCGAGAGAATTAGCTAAAATCCATGATAATATCGTCATAAAGATACCGATAACACCAGATGGACTGAAAGCGATAAAAGTCCTGAGTCAAGAAGGAATAAAAACTAACGCAACCTTATGTTTTTCAGCTAATCAAGCTATTCTAGTGGCAAAGGCAGGAGCAACTTATGTGAGTCCTTTTATTGGAAGACTAGATGACATTGGACATGAAGGAATGCAAGTTGTAAGAGACATAGTTCAAATATACAAGAATTATGGTTTTGAGACGAAAGTTATAGTTGCCAGCATCAGACATCCTTTACATGTCATAGACGCGGCTAAATGTGGAGCCGATATTGTTACTGTTCCTTTCGATGTTTTAGAAAAAATGGTTAAACATGCTTTGACAGATGCTGGTATAAAAAGGTTCTTGGATGACTGGGCTAAAGTTCCTAAAAAATAATGATCATATCAGTCATAGAAACTCTTAAAACTTTAATCCTTTCAATGAATTATATGGAAAATAAATTTTTACTCCCAGTTTATTCAGTTAAAGGAACTAATTATGAAATTGGCTATAAAATAGGCCAAAAATTTAGAGAACAAATTGCTTATGTTGTAAAAAATAATCGTAGATTAAAGGTTTTGAGAAAATTAGAACAGAAAAACCCAAGGCTTGAAACATTAGTAGCATATGGAAACTATTTTCGCCAATACATGGATGAAATTAGGGGAATTGCTGATGGTTCTGGTTCAAATTTGACAGATATTCAACTCATGAATTGTCATTATGATTTCCCACGTAGAGGATGCACGACTGTATTGTTTAAAGAACCCGGTAGGATAATACTAGCTCACAACGAGGATAACAGTAGAGATTATTTGAATAATTGTTATATATTAAAAGTTCAACCAAAAGGAGGAACACCATTCATCAGTTATTGCTATCCTGGGATGATTCCTGGAAATTCCTTTGCATTCAATTCTAATGGTATTGCAATAACCTGTAATGCTATGCCTACTCCTGACATAAGAACCGCTATACCGCGTCATTTAATTGATAGGTCCATGTTAGAAGCAGAGAATATGAAGGACGTGATAAAGAGGGTTTTATTGAAAGAAAGAGCATCAGGTGGTAGCTTTAACGTTGTCTCCATGAAAGAAAATTGGGCATTAAACATTGAAACAACTTCTGAGGATTGCTGCATAACAGAAGTTGAAGATAGACTTTTACATACTAACCATTATGTTTCAAGTGGATTATGTCATCTTGAGAGAGATGAATCATTGTTGAGTTCCACTTCTAGGTATAAAGTGGGAAGTAGGTTACTACAAGAAGTTAAAGAAAAAACTCCTCAAGCAGCCCTTGATATTTTATCGAGTAAAGAAGCTAGTCCATACAGTATTCTAAGGATTGATAAACTCCTGAAAGGTCGTACTCTGTGTACTGCTTTATTTGACGTTTCAGTTAATGAAATGACTATGAGAGTTTATGAACCGAAACCAAGCATGCAAGAAGAAGGTTTTGTAGAAGGTTTAAAACTTTCTTTAGATGACTTTAAAATTTGATCGATTAAACTCATTTAAGCATAAATCCTTTAACCCCAATTTCTAAATCAGGTAAAAAATGCAAAAAATAACAGACGTTTCTGAACTGAAAGAAATCGCAAGAAAAATTAGAGTAGATGTAATTAAAATGACTAATGCAGCTGGTTCAGGCCATCCTGGTGGTTCTTTATCGTCTGCAGAGATTTTTTCTGTTCTATACTTCAACATTCTCAGTCATAACCAGCAAAACCCAGAATGGGAAGACAGGGATGTATTCATCCTGTCAAAAGGACATTCTTGTCCAGCCTTATACTCTGCCCTGGCAAGGTCTGGTTATTTTCCTGTTGAAGAGTTAATGACTTTGAGAAAATTGGGCTCAAGGTTGCAAGGCCATCCTGACATGCTTAAATTACCTGGAATTGAAGCATCCACCGGCTCTTTAGGCCAAGGTCTTTCTATCGCTGTCGGTGTAGCTTTAGGAATAAGGTTGAGTAAGAAAGACAGTCGTGTCTATTGTCTGATGGGGGATGGGGAACAACAAGAAGGACAGGTTTGGGAGGCTGCAATGTCAGCATGTCATTATAAACTAGATAATCTTTGTGGCATTATCGATAGAAATCGTTTACAAATCGACGGATTCTGTAAAGACGTGATGTGTTATCAATGTCTAGAAGACAAATGGAAATCTTTCGGTTGGCATGTGATAACTGTTGACGGTCATGATATTCCTGCCTTGATAGCTGCATTTGAAGAAGCTAAGACGATAAAAGGAAAACCTACTGTGATTATCGCTGATACAGTAAAGGGAAAAGGAGTTTCTTTCATGGAGAATGTTGCTATATGGCATGGGCAAGCCCCGAATGATGAAGAGACTAAGAAAGCGTTGAATGATTTAGGAGAGTTGCATTCTTAAAATAAAAATTAAAACTTCTTCTTAGCAAAGAATTTGAAAACAACGAATATTAAGACTATCACTATCACTGCAACTACAACAGCAATCGGGATTAAATCGGCTGCATCCATGGGTAAGATAAAAACATTCCTACTTCTTCGTTGAGCTGTGGTGGGTGGTTGAGTTGTACTGGTTATCATATTATTAAAACTACCATCACTAACCTCATGGACGATATGCTTTCCATGGGAATCGAGAAGGCTTGTGTTGCACAGGTCTAACTTGCTCTCCCCGATGCCAACGACTTTGAAGTTGAATTTGAGCAGTTTGTAGCCTACTCCTGGAGTACCTGTTACTCCTGGAACTACTCCTTGGAGTCCCTGACTAGAGGGCGGGTCAAATTTACCAAGAACATTGCTTATAGTTCCGCCTATGTACATATTTGGAACTAGCGGAGCGAGCGTCTTGAAGACGTTAGTCGGTAGACCTAGATCACCACCGTCGACGCTGGTGTAATTTAACACAGCTGGGTTCCAGGTTAAGCCTGCCTGCCACAGATACATGTCAGTAAAGTTCGCGATCTTTAGGGTGAGTGTAAAGGTGTCACCTGACTTCAGTATTCCACTCTTGTATGCTGGATCTATGTACATGGTTGGTGTTGGCACTGCTGCGACAGCGGGGAAGACAG
>JAPLUX010000056.1 GCA_026397455.1 Candidatus Aenigmatarchaeota archaeon
GATTTAACTTATGCTATATCTGAAAAAGTTCTGGGGGAAGAGCATCCTGCCGCACAAATAGCGAAGTATGGAATAATCTCCATGTTCCCAAGCATCAGGATGGAATACCAAGACCCAAGGATAGAAACTTCAACAAAAATAGAGATAGTCGATGATTTTGAAAGGGATAACTTGAGTTATTTTGGATGAGAAAAACTATAAATAGAATTAAAGTTATAGATTTCATAGTATATCCTTTTCTTTGGCATCTTCTGATGTTAGAAGGTTGATGGATATGTTGACAAGGTTAAGAAAAGATAAGTTAAAAGAAATGGAAAGACTCAGGAAAGAGAAGAACCTGAAAAAAATCAAGATTAAGAAAGATTTACCTTTAGGTGTAAAAGTCGGACTCATGAAAATGGGTTTTGATGTTGAATACGAAGAGAATTAATATTTTAACCCGATTCCTTCCACAGAAATCTCTTTTTTTTCTTTATCGATCTCAAATTCAATCGGTAATATTTCTTCTATGACTTGAATGTTCGTCCTGCAATGCTCAGTAATTTCTTCTACTTTTACTTGAGATTTTCCTTTTGCTAAGGCGAGAAAAACGAGTATTTGATCAGCCATGAACTTATCCAAGGATGCTCTGGAATTCAAGGATTTTAGAAATCCTTCTGCTGCTCTTTGACCGACAACCTCTGCCTTCAGTCCCATTTCACCCAGATAATCTCCACCAAGAACAGAGTAGTCACAATTTGCATAACAAGTCACACTGCTACCAGGACTTAAGGATTCTACAGATTCATAAACCATTGAAATTTTAGTCTTCGGACAATAGTACTGGATTGTACTTAAAGCTGATTTACCCTGTCTTTCTGCCACATCTTTAGGTAAATGACCACAAGTAGAATGGACTTGAATGTCTTTGATTTCTCCTCTATCTAGATAGTTGAACGGAATCAATCTTTCAACAGGCCTTGATGTAACTACTACCTTCCCTCCACCTTTCGGATAATAACCGTGCTTGATAATTTCTAAACTCAAGTTTGCCCCCATCTTGTTTAGAATAGGGTAAGTCACATACTTTATGTATTGTATAGTAGGGGACCACTTCGTCTCTGTTCCACCTATAATTTCTAGAGTGACAGGCTTATCGTTGAAAAGCAGGAGCGGAGTTAGAGTTTGAAGGAGAAGACCTATGTTACCTGCTGTTCCGATATTGATTTTTTTATCGTAAACTTTCAGTTTTTGCGGTATAAACTCTACTTCTAGTGAGTTTTCTTCTAGACCGTTTATCATGGCCTGACAGAATTCGCCTAATACTTTAATCCCCATCAGATGTTGAGGTCTAAGACCAGGTTTACCTTCAGCCTTTCCCTTTCTTATGTTTGTTATCTTGACTGCTTCTCCTGTCAATGCAGAAAGGCTAACGGCTGTCCTGAGTAGTTGACCGCCACCTAGTGACCCATCGATTGTTATCATGAGAATAATATAGGGATTATTAGAAATTATTTTTATTGTTAAATTTCTATCATTCTTGCGATAAAAGAATTTTATTAAAAAAAAGAAAAAGTGGAGGGGATGAATAGGATTATATATCTTTCAAGACTTCAGAAGCATAATCTGTTATCTTCTTGTTGATGTTCAACTGGGCCTTTTCTATCTTTTCCTTGATTTTTGGATCGTTACCCATCGCGTTCTCTATCGTCCAAACCATCAATAGGTTGTTCTGTAATTCAAGCCAAAAGAATGCCTTGCTCAAGAATTTCTTTATTTCTTCTGGGTTCTCAGCTTTCAAAGCTTCAGTTTTCCAAGTGTTGTAGTGCGTTGAGCACGTTTTTATAATTTCTCTTGGTTCCATCTTCATAGTGTCACTATTTAGAAGTAGTAGTATATAAATGTTACTACTAAAAAGTATCGAAAAGCTTATAAATCTTCATTCACCACTGGCAAGTATTTAAAGTTTGAATAAAAGGAAGCTTTAAAACAACCGAATTAAAAAAAATGAATATGGTGTAACTATGAAAGAACAAAACTATGGAAGTTGGGCTTTCATAATAGGAGTAGTACTAGCGATGGTCTTGGGACTGTTCGGAAACTTCATAGAACTAAGCATTCAGACATTGATATCCTACCTATTGGTCGTAATAGGTTTGGTCGTAGGTTTCTACAACATGAACCAGAAGGAAGCTGTAAACTTCTTAATAGTGGCAATCGCATTGATGACAGTAGGTGCAGCTGGATTACAGACATTACCAATAGTCGGAGACATCGTTAAACCAATATTGACTTACATAATAGCTTTTGTAGCACCAGCAGCTCTAGTAATGGGATTGAAAGCCTTATATGACTTAAGCTACAAGAAGTAGTTTTAAGCCTTAATTGAGATATCTTTTATTTTCTTTTTTTATTTTTTAGACGTATTACTGGTTATTATACCTCAAAATTTCTATCGTTTGAAGGAGAAATAGCATCAAAACCATGTTCTTCACTCAATTCCTGAGCAAACCTTTTTGTGTTGTCACCATGCATACAGAAGACTTTTCCTGGGTTGACATGTTTTACGAATTTGAATAATTCTGAACGAGGGGCATGAGAACTGAAATTGAACTTTCTGACAGGCATCTTCACTGCTAAATCCAAGTCTTGGTGTATGTAACGCCCTGTTTCTAGAAGGACTGCTCCTTCTGTGCCCGGGACTTGAAAACCTGTCAGGATTAGAGTACAATCCTCTCTATCGTACATTTTCTCTATGTAATGAGTAATGGGACCACCAGTAAGCATTCCGCTCGTTGTAACTATAATACAGGGTTTTTTTAGGATTTTTTTCCTTATCGAAGGGTTTGTGATAAACCTCACATCAAGCCTTTTCAACGCCTTTTCAACACAATTATACTCTCTCTGTAGACTCGGATAAGAGTTTATTATTCTCGTGGCTTTCTTGCTCATGCCATCTATATATATAGGGTATTCTAACCCGTACTCATCAAAAACAAGGAGTGTTTCCTGGGATCTTGCGATCGCAAAGCATGAAACTAACGCTATACCGTCATTTTCTAACGTTCCTTGAATGGTTTCTACCATCTTTCTCTCTTCTTTCAGACGGTCTGGATGTTCCCTATC
>JAPLUX010000038.1 GCA_026397455.1 Candidatus Aenigmatarchaeota archaeon
CATCCTGCATTCGAAGATAGAAATCTTCGACCATTTGCCAACCTTTGTTTATTTGTTCTTGTTCAATAGGTTGTCCCTTTAAATCTTCGTATAATGACTCTACCTCCTTCTTTCTTGTTTCTAGATCATGTACGTTGCCTTTCTGTGTTTCTAAACTCAATCCTAATTCGTGAAGCTCAAAATGGTTACACAATCTTTTTAATCTTGTAGAACTTAACTCTTTTTCCTTCTCTTCCATTTGGGTTAAAATACCAAACGCTTCTTGTAATCTTTCTCCAGCTTCTGCTAATTCCATTTCTCTTCTTCCTAAATTTTCTTGCAATTGGTTCTCAAGCTCCATATAATCATCCCAATATTTTTTAACCTCATTCATTAAAGCTTGCCTTTCTTGAAAATAATTATGCTCGGCAAAATCACTAACCTGATGTAATAGGTTTGTTTTAAATTCGTTAGGACAATGACTATCGCCGTGAGAATGTTTGACACTGTTTTTACAAACTCCGTTTTCGGATTTTACACCCGTGCATTGGCATTTTCTGTGCCAAAGCTTCAATGGGCTTTGATTTTTAACGCGCCTTACGTGCCTACAATTATGGCACAATCTGGGAACTGGAATATTATTGGCTCTGTAAAAATCAAGTTCCTGTTTTGTTATTTTAAATGCCACTGTACATCGATCTTGACATTCACTTTTATGCACGCAACCAATCGATTCTTTCATAATTTCATCTGTCACACCTTTTATATTGTCTGGAATTGATTCTGATTCAAGCGTAATCTTATAATCTTTTTCTTCTGATTCTTTCCATTTGTAACCTTCTGCTATCGCCTCTTCCTTGGTTAAAGGAAAATCATTGAAGGCAAGTGTCTCATTATAAGCAAAAAATGAAAATTCTGGCGGAAAAAATTCACCGTATTTATACACTCTTCCCTTTTTATCTGTGTATGGCATTGCATTCATATGCTCGATAATTTTAGGGACAATAGCTTCATATTCTTCTTTGGTATATTGTTTGTTTAAAATACAATATTGTTTTTTCTGCAAACCAACGCAACCAAATAGGTTAGATGAAGACATGCACTGCATGCAGTAGGTGCAATCATGCGAACCACGGTATGTCCTATAACTCAATTTAATTCGTGAACAATCATCTCCACAACTTGATACCTCATAAATAAGTTCTGAATTTTCTCCCCAAAGTGAAAGATCCATGCAATCTCTAATAGAAGGCGTTATTAAATACTGCACATATCTACAATCTTCAGCACCATATACATAGTAGGAATCGTGGACGTTCTTAGAATTATTTATATATTCACCAGAAACATTAAAATTATGCTTACCATGAACATAACGAACAATATTTTTAGAAAAAAAATCTTCAGCTTTTGCGGCAAAATTTTCCAAATTTTTAAAAGATCCTAAATCAAATTCTGAAAACTTCTTTTCATACTCTTTTTTAGAATAAGGTTGGTTAAAAATATAATACTGCTTATTACGTAAGTTAACACATCCTAAACAATTCATGCAGCCCTGAAGATTTTTAGAAAACCAAACATCAACACAATCTTCACAATCAGATGAAAAAAATGCCTTGTGTGATTTAATAAGACCGAATGATTCATAGCACTCGTCAGAAGATTCTATCTTCGTAACGTCTATAGAATTTTTAGTTCTATTGATCCATGAACTATACATACAATCCTCATTACTTGTGGCTACAAAAACCAAATAACAATTTTTGAGATTATTAGAACCAGTACAATAGTCACTATTCACTGCACCCCACATTGTCTGACTGGGTTGAGGAACTTTAAGAGATAATTCTTTAATTTGTTCAAAAAACGGTTTTGAAAAGTCATATTCCTGTCCATATTGCATAGGGTCCCATTTATCAGTTTGCCATACCTCAGCATTCTCATAAACTTTGTAAGGAGAATCTTTTGGAAATATTGAAAATATCGTTTCTCCATTCCAATCACTTTTTCGTTTATAAAGCACACGAAAATCTCTGAATGCTAATCTCCTTCGCATTCTACATTCCGGGCACCACGTGGGTGCTGGCACTTTCATTCTTTCATAAAACGCAAAATCATCGGGCTCGATAATAAAGTCCTTTTTACAATTTTGGCAATTTTTAGTCTCAGAATTCATAATATTCAATACTATTCTTTGTTATACTGTTTCTTGTTGATAACATTGTTCGCAATACACTATTTCCGGCCGGTCTGGAGCATAGGAGGTTTCAAATTCGTTGGGACACTTATCTGTTCCATGAAAATGTTTCGTTTGGTTTTTGTGTATTCCATTATCTGACTTTTCACCAGCACAAGCGCATTTTCTGTGCCATAATTTCAATGAGCTCTGATTTCTGACGCGTCTTACGTGCCTACAATTATGGCACAATCTGGGAACTGGAATATTATTGGCTCTGTAAAAATCAAGTTCCTGTTTTGTTATTTTAAATGCTACTGTACATCGGTCTTGACATTCACCTTTATGCGCGCAACCAATCGATTCTTTCATAATTTCATCTGTCACATCTTTTATATTGTCTGGAATTGATTCTGATTCAAGCGTAATTTTATAATCTTTTTCTTCTG
>JAPLUX010000124.1 GCA_026397455.1 Candidatus Aenigmatarchaeota archaeon
GCAACAGCCTCTTCATAAGTCTCCCCAGAACTGACATGTCCACCTAGACTTATACTCCAATACTCAGGGAACATATCTTTTGCTTTAGTTCTTTGAGTGACTAACACTCTTCTTTTTTTATCAAAAATAAAGAACATAACACTTCTATGAATCAATTTTTTATTATGAACTTCTTCTCTGGTAGTTTTTCCAATGACATTATCTTCTTCATCTACTATATCAAAAATTTCTTCCATATGTTATCAATCACGATAATCGGTAAATTTTTTAACATCTCTATTTCTCGCCATCTCTAGTTCTTTATCAATATATTTTAAAAACCCTTGATATAAATCTCTAAAATCAGGATGATTAAAAATATGTAAAATCACTTCTGATTTATCTTTGCCTCTAAATAGAGGTTGAATAAATTCAACTATTCCTGGGTCAAATTTAGACAAATAACCTAAAAGATTAGCGTAAATTTCATCGATGATATCATTGTTATCAACAAAAGAGTAGGTTTTAGATGTTTCTAACATTATAATTTCAGTAATTCTTGGTTCAATCTTTTCTACCAGAGAATGTTCGTATAATTTCTTTTTTGGATCAACTAAATTTTCTGTCATACACAAAAAAAGAAAGACAAACTTTTAAACTTTACATTTTCTTATCGTATTCTCTATTCTATCCATAGCCTCTTCAATCTTCTCATAAGAAGTGGCATAACTCATCCTGATATAACCTTCACCATATCTTCCAAACTCAGTTCCAGGAACGGTCAATACTCTTGCCTCTTTCAAGAATAATCTAACAACTTCAGTCGATTTCATCTTCATCGCCTTTATATTCGGAAAAACATAAAAAGCCCCTTCTGGTTCTAGACAACTCATTTTGGGAATTTCTTTTATTCTTTTTACGATAAGTTTTCTTCTTCTATCATACTCTCTTCTCATATCTTCAACACATTTTTGACTACCGTTTAATGCCTCAATAGCAGCAAGTTGAGAAATCGTTGGTGCACACAGAGCAGAATACATGTGAATTCTTGTCATCGATTTTATTATATCCTTTGGGCCAGCTGCATACCCTACACGCCAACCAGGCATAGCATAAGTCTTAGAGAAAGAGTGGAAAGTTATGACATAATCTTTCATTCCGTTTAAACTACCGATACTTATGTGTTTATTTTTCTCATAAACAAATTTTTCATAAGCTTCATCTGAGAATATAACTAAATCATGCTCAACTGCTATATCAGCCAATTCTTCTAGAGTTTTTTTCTTCAATATCCTTCCTGTAGGGTTACCTGGCGTGTTTATCAGTAAGATTCTCGTTCTCTTGTCTATAAGCTGTCTGACTTTATCTGGATCAAATTCAAAGCCATTCTTTTCTAACAGTGGTACAGAGACAGGAACACCAGTTATAGTTTCAACCATCGGAATATAAGCAAGAAAACTTGGATCAGGGACTAATACCTTTTCCCCAGGATCAACCAACGCCAGAATTCCTAAGAACAATGCCTCTTGAGAGCCACAAGTAACGATTATTTCTTCAGGGTCAACTTTAATCTTATTGTCTTTCTTCAATTTTTTCACTATTGCTTCTCTAGTTTCTGACCTGCCCACAGGCGGTGAATAATGTGTATAACCTTCATCAAGTTTCTTTTTAGCAAAATCGATTATATGTTTTGGTGTCGTAAAATCTGGTTCACCTGGTCCTAGAGAAATGATATCTTTTTTTTCTCCCGCCATCCTCATTATTTCTGTGAACTCAGAATCAGGTAGGTAAAAGTATCTTTCAGAAATCTCATATTCTTTTGTCATAAATATAATTATAGTTAAAAGACAATAAAAAGTTTATAAAAATCAAATAATTGATATTATTTAAACATATATGCAGTAAGGA
>JAPLUX010000115.1 GCA_026397455.1 Candidatus Aenigmatarchaeota archaeon
AGTAACTATTTCGTATTTTTCAAGCATCACAGCAACTGCTTCTGCTTGATCGAATGTAGGTTTTCCTTGCCCTCCGCTTTCAGTATAATTTGTTAGAGCAAGTTTTAATTCCGTTGCGATACCGATATAGTCAACAATCAAACCACCATCTTTATCCTTGAACACTCGGTTAACTCGTGCGATTGCTTGCATTAACCCATGACCTTTCATTGGTTTATCGAGATACATCGTATGGAGGCTTTGACAATCAAACCCAGTGAGCCACATATCCCTAACAATGACTATTTTGAGTGAATCTGAAGGATCTTTTAGTCGATCTCCTATCGCTCTACGTCGTGTTGTATTACGAATATGTTGTTGCCATTCTATAGGATCACTTGCTGAACCTGTCATAATAATTTTGATGAAACCTTTATCGTCATCAGGATGGTGCCATTGAGAATGTAATTTTATAATCTCGTTATAAAGATCAACACAAATTCGTCGACTCATGCATACAATCATACCTTTTCCATCAAGAACGGTAAGGCGTTTCTCGAAATGATCAACGATGTCTTTTGCGAGTCGTTCTATTCTTTGATTACTTCCTATGACTTTTTCTAATCGTGCCCATTTACTTTTGAGTAATTCTTTTTTTGTTGTTTCTTCTCCTTCTGTTACTTCATCAAATTCTTCGTCTATCTTTGGTCTTTCTTCTGGTTTTAATTCTATTTTTGCTAGTCTACTCTCATAATAGATACGGACTGTTGCTCCATCGTTGATTGATTTTTCAATATCATAAATATCGACATATTTTCCAAATACTGCGGGTGTACTTCTATCTGAAAGCTCGATTGGCGTACCAGTGAATCCGATAAAAGAAGCGTTTGGGAGAGCATCTCGAACATACTTTGCATACCCATAGGTAATCAATGCCTGATCTTCCTTATTCAGTATCTTTGCCTTAAAACCATATTGACTTCTATGTGCTTCATCCGCTATAACAATGATATTATTTCTTTCCGACAAAAGTGGGTATTCCTCTCTGTTCTCTTCAGGGAAAAATTTCTGTATCGTAGTAAACACGACACCTCCAGAAGATACCTTGAGAAGTTCCTTCAATTTTGGTCGTGAATCTGCTTGAACTGGTTCTTGACGTAAGATTTCTTTACATCTGCAAAACGTACCAAATAATTGATCGTCCAAATCGTTCCTATCAGTAAGGACAACAATTGTAGGATTATCCATTTCCAATACAAGTTTTCCAGTATAGAAAACCATAATCAGACTTTTACCAGAGCCTTGTGTATGCCACACAATTCCAGCTTTTTTATTGCTCTGTATTGCTTCAAGAGTCGATTTCAATGCTTTATTTACTGCATGGTATTGATGATAGGCTGCTATCTTTTTCTGTAATGTTTTTTCTTTTTCAAAAACAATGAAATATCGCATCAAGTCAAGCAATCGTTCTTTTGTAAACATTCCTCGTAATAGAATTTCTAATGGCATCATTTGTTGCGGTGTGTCAATACCATCGATTATTTTCCATTTCATGAATCTATCTTTATCTGAAGTAAGCGTTCCAGCCCGTGCCTCTAAACCATCACTAATCACAAGAATTTCGTTATATCTAAACAAAGAAGGAATTTGGTCTCGATAGGTTTGTAATTGGTTATATGCGGCCCAAACTGTTGCTTCCTCATCAGCAGGGTTTTTCAGCTCTATAATAACCAACGGTAATCCGTTGACAAACAAAACAATGTCTGCTCTTCTGTTGTTATTGTTTTCGATAACTGTGAACTGGTGGATCGCTAGGAATTCGTTGTTGTTTGGATTTTTAAAATCAAAAAGCCAGATCTTATCTCCTACAATTCTTCCATCTTTTCGATATTCAATATCTACACCATCGACAAGCATTTTATGAAAAAATTGATTATCAATTACTAGGTCTGGTCCTGCTATTCTAAGTATTTTTTTTAACGCTTCTTCTTTTGTTTCTTGAGGAATCATTGGATTCAATCTATCAATAGCATCCCGTAATCTCTGAAGCAGAACTACATCCTCGTAATTTCTTTCAGGATTTCTACCTTCGGGAGCAATATCTGGACCAAATATGATTTTATAACCTATATGTGAGAGGATTTCAAGAGCAGAATGTTCGACATCCTCTTCTGTGACAAATTTTTTCATATAGCTGTCTCCGTTTGAGGAACTGGAACTCTTAATTGACCTGACATAAGTTTGGGAAGAAGAGCATCACGAATTTGTGAGAGATTTCTTGATTCTACATTAATCTGAATCAATTTTTCTATTATAGATTTCATTAATTTATTCATTTCTTCTAAAACTTTTACGGTTGGAACTATCACTAATGAATTTTTAAGATGTTGCCTTTGAATATGTCCCATTGTTGTTGCTTTACCTTCCGCTATGCATCTATATTCTGGCAAATAGTGTAATGTCCAATAATAATAGAACCATTTAGGATATGTATCTGATGTTACTTTGAACAAGTGCTGATTTAATGCTCCTTTTCCATAATACCAAATAACCACTTCAAGGCTTCCAGACCATGAAAATAAAATATCTCCATCATCTACAACGTACTCTTCAGGAATGCTTAAATTGGCTTTATCGCTTGATTCCGTTATTCCTTGTTTTAATTCTCTAATCTTAATCACGGGTAAATATTCTTCATCCTCATGAACAGGAAATTTTTGCAATGCTAATCCATTCAAAAAATTTGCAATCTCATCAATTGATTTGACAATCCAGCCGTTTGGTATCTCTATCTGTAATTCTTCAGAATAAACCATTTCCCCACCACTTGATTTATAGGGATTACCTTCCTCGTTAGGAAACTCAAAATCAATAAACCAATGTTTAAAGAGGGCTTGACCGATTGATTCAAGGATCTTATTCATCTGCTGGTTGAGGTCAATTTTTAAGTCAAAATCTGAAAAGATTTTAGCGATAACCCGCTGTTCACTAATTTGGGGTACGACGACTTTCATATCCATTAGTAATTTGGTATTCAATGATGGCATCGTAGCGCCGAAAGCATAACTCCTAACTCTCTCTTTGAATTTTTCAAGACCGAAGTAATATGATAGAAATGATGGAACAATTTTTTCTCTGTCTGTCCGAACCCTAAGGCAACGACCAGAAAAAAGCCAGCCTTCCTCAGTTTTTTTTGCAATAGCTCTTCTATCAACGGAACCGACTCTACTAAAAATAATATCGCCTTCTTTAATCGAGTATTTATTCAATCTAATTCTGTCATTATCAGATACTTTTGGTAAATCATTATGGATTATTCTATTATCTCCTAAATGTTCAACTGTTATTATGGGTGTTCCTTCACTGACATAATCCCTATTGTGTAGTTGACTCCCGAAAGGTCCTGTTTGGATTCCACCTTCTACACATAACGCTTTAAGTTCTTTAACCTCCCATTCTTCAGGAATCAAACCTATATCAGTTTGTTTGAATTTGGTTTGCTGTTTAGAATTCATATCCGATACTCACTAAATTCTTCTTTATCTCTTCATCAATTTTTTTTCCTTTTTCTACCACTGTGATAAATTTTTTCATATAGCTGACTCCTTACCCGATAAAAGAACTCTTATTTGTCCTGACATAAGTTTGGGGAGAAGAGTATCACGAAGTTCTGTTAAGATATTAGACTCAACAAATAAAATCTCTTTTTTCTGTGCTATCAAAGAAAATACCTCTGAGAAAATTTTTAACTGTCTATCATTCGGTAAAATCAATTTCAAAGAGTTTAATCCATTAATTGTTATTGCTTTTTGAGTACTCCCAATGGTAATAGCATCAAGTGTATGAAGGATTTGCTTATTATTTAACCATGCAAAAATAAAATCAGAATAGAAGTCTTTTTTAAAACTTCTAAACCAAGTTAAATTACCATCTTTAAAATAAAAACAATCCTTATTTTTAACTCGATAAGAAATACCTATAGTTCCAACTGAAGTTAAAAGTATATCTTTATATTTTGGAACACCATATTTATTTTTGATTTCTTCATATTTTTCTTTTGATATAAAGAGTTCAAGACTTACATTTTTTCCATTATGTAGTTCAATTATTTCTTTAGATCTAAAAAAAGGAATCCCGCTTTTCTTATATTCTGACATAAAAATTCTTTTACTTGATGTTATCTCTACTATTTCATCTAGATTTACAATTTTCCACCCTTTAGGTATCTCTCCTAGTTCAGAATCAATTATTGCCCCACCGCTTGATTTATAGGGATTACCTTCCTCGTTAGGAAACTCAAAATCAATAAACCAATGCTTGAAAAGAGCTTGACCCATAGCTTCAAGGGTTCGATTCATTTGTTGGTTCAGTTCTATTTTTAAATCGAGGTCGAAGAGAATTTTAGCTATAGATTGTTGTTCATTAATTGGTGGAAGTTTTATTGATAATGCATAAAAATCCTCCCGACTTGTTGATGGAATAGCAGAACCAGAATCCATTGAATTAATATCTTGAGTTAATAGGGCATAGTAAGCAAATTTTATATCTAATTCTTTTATATCTTTTGGTTTAAGATAAAATGCTGTATCAATAATAAAAAAAGGAATAGGGGAATAATGAATACCACGATACGCTCCCTTTCGCCCAATAATAATACCAGAATTGTTGACTAATGGACAACCCGTCCAACCTATTTGTCCATTAGTTCCATAGACAGGATATTCTCCTGAGTTTTTTTTATAATTTCGTAGAGCTTTTCCATATTCTAATGATGCAATTTCTCCCCATAGATGTTCTGTCCAATCAGATAACAAATCCAACCCCCATAAGATTCTTTTTTATCTCTTCATCCAGCTTTTTTCCGTCTTCCATTTGTTTTGCGAGTTCCTCGGTTAATCGTTTCATCTTTTCATCAAACGCTTCCGTATCTTCTTCTTCCGCCTTAGCCCCAACATATCGTCCTGGAGTCAAAATATGATCGTGTTTTCTGATTTCATCTAATTTAGTAGACTTACAAAAACCAGGAATATCCTCGTATTTACCACATTCACCCCTCCAAGCGTGATAGGTATCGGAAATCTTTTTGATGTCATCATTGGTCAAATCTCGATGCCTTCTGTCGACCATTTCCCCTATTTTACGGGCATCGATAAACAATGTTTCTGCTCGTCTGTCTCTAAACTTTTGATTTTTCCTATCCCGTGTAATGAACCACAGGGTCGCAGGGATCATTGTGTTGTAAAACAATTGTGATGGTAGGGCGATGATGCAATCAACCAAATCTTCCTCAATAATGTTTTTCCGTATTTCTCCCTCACCTGATGTTTGAGAACTCAGTGACCCGTTTGCTAGAACAAAACCAGCTATTCCGTTTGGTGCCAAGTGGTGAATGAAGTGTTGAACCCAGGCAAAGTTAGCATTTCCTTCAGGTGGAACACCATATTTCCATCGCACATCGTCACGTAATAATTGCCCTTTCCAATCACTATCATTAAAAGGAGGGTTAGCAAGAACAAAATCTGCTTTCAAATCCTTATGGGCATCATTTAAAAAACTCCCTTCATTATTCCATAAAATAGATTTGGATTCAATCCCTCTAATGGCGAGATTCATTTTACACAAACGCCACGTGGTCTGATTAGATTCCTGACCTAACACATGGATATCATCAAGTCGACCACCATGTACTTCAATGAATTTTTCACTCTGAACAAACATACCACCTGAACCACAACACGGGTCGAAAACTCGCCCCTTATACGGTTCGATCATTTCCACAAGTAATTTTACAATACACCGTGGAGTGTAAAACTGACCACCTTTTTTCCCTTCAGCATCAGCAAATTGTCCTAGAAAATATTCATAGACTCTACCTAAAATATCTTTACTTTTACTCTCTTTATCTCCTAGACCAATGGTTCCAATAACATCTATGAGCTCGCCTACCCGTTGTTTATCAAGAGCAGGTCGAGCATAATTTTTAGGAAGCACTCCTTTCAATGAGGGATTATCTCTTTCAATAGCATCCATTGCACCGTCTATAATCTTACCGATCTCTGGTTGCTTTGCGTTCTTCTGAAGATAGTCCCATCGTGCTTCTGGTGGAACCCAAAATACATTTCTCATTTTATATTCATCAATATCCTCAGGATCACCCATTGCTTCTTTATCACTCTTTAGTGCAGTGTACAGATCAAGAAAAGCATCAGAGATATACTTTAGAAATATCAGACCTAAAACAACATGTTTGTATTCAGCAGCATCCATATTGCTTCTGAGCTTATCCGCTATTTGCCAGAGTTTCTCCTCGAAACCGATATTTGCACCGTTTGATGTGGATTTCGCCATAGTTCCTCTCCCAAATATTTTAAGCTTAGCTTTCCTCTTCTATGTTTAATGGTATATGAAAAAAGTATATATAAATGTCTAAAAAGTCACTTACAATTCATATTTTCGTCAGAAGATGAATCTATCTACCAAATGTTGATATTAATAATGGGTTTGGCTATTTTTTATAAGGAAAATCTTACCTCCCAGACTTAACTAGACCCTCTTTCTAATTCTGAAGGTTTTATCGGGTATGTTTTTAAGGAACGAGATGTTAGGATATCGATGATAAAGGAGGAATAAAGGTGGTAATAGGTTTTGTTCTTATGCATGTTTCGCCATTACGTGAATCTGAAGTCTTCAATAAACTCTCAAAACTCCATGAGGTTATTGAAGTTCATCCATTATTAGGAGAATACGATCTTATCGCAAAAATTGAAGCAAAAGATTATGAAAGCATCGGAGAAATCATTATTCATAAGATTAAAACAATAGAAGGCATAACAGATACCAAGACATTAACAGGAATAAGGTTGCATTGAAACAACTGATTCAAAAGAATGATTCATTTTTACTCTTTGGACAGGGTTCTCAGGGTATGTTATTAAAGAACTAAAGGTTATGAAATTGTAGATTTCGAGGTGGAATAGATAAAGATCGAAGCGTTAATGAAAATCTTGAAAATGATTGGCACGATATTCATTATTATCATACTAATAACACCTTTTACTAAAGTTATAAAAGGAAATTCAAGTAAAGAGATAGACATTAACTCTGGTTTAATTGGTTTCTGGAATTTTAATGAAGGTAGTGGAGATGTAGTGAATGATGCTTCGGGATTTGGTAATAAAGGAACACTCCATGGAGCAATATGGACCTCTGGTATTTCAGATAGTGCATTGATGTTTGATGGTGTGAACGATTACTTAGAAATTGCTGAACCAAACGGATTAAATTTCGGTACAAACACAGATTTTACGTTCTCAGCATGGATAAAACCAGAATCTACCCAATTAAGCTATTCAACAATTTTCGGAAGAAGAAACTCACCAGAAAGTAGCGGTTATATATTTTTTCTTTACAATGGACAGCTAGCAGTTCAGTTAAATGAGGGAAATGGGACAATTTGGGATTATAAAAATTATATCTCCGGAAGCCAAGATTTTAGTGACAATTTGTGGCATCATATCGCTGCTACAGGAGATAGAGATAATGTTCTAAAATTTTATGTTGATGGAGTATTACAGATTAATCAATATAACATATCTTCTTTTAGAAATATTGATTCGACTTCTAATTTATACATTGGGTGGGAAGAAAGGAATCCGACTGCGACATATTTTCATGGCGTCATTGATGAAGGCCGTATTTATAATCGAGTTTTAACTGAAGATGAAATTAAATTCCTTTATAAAAACCCTTCAGGAATTGAACCCGTCCCAGTTGCAGAAATCACAGTAGTAGTTAGTGCAGCAGCAGGAACCAGCCTAATTATGTTTATTATAGCTACTGATTTAGGCAAATATAAATTTTTATCTTTCTTAGCATTGTTTGGTCCTTTATTCACTCGCTTTCAAAATGTAGATGATTTGCAACAGAACGAGAAACGTCATTGTATGTATGAATTCATTGAGAAAAATCAACCAGTGACGTACAATGAGATTCGGAAATCATGTCATTTGAGTAATGGTGAACTGTATTGGCATGCCCAGAAAATGATGCAGCAGAATGCCATCAAAATGGAGAAAAAAGGATTCCATTTATTTTTTTATATGATGCCATCGGTTGAAAAAGAGAGCCCTCCTTTATCGAGTGAGAAATTCATTAAATTGAATGCTGTTCAGCAAGATATTTATAATTTTCTTTGTAATCATCCTGGTTCTACACAATCTGACATAAGTACATCTCTCGATATAAAACAGCAAAATATTAGTTATAATCTCTTAATGTTAGAAAAATTTGGTTTGATTAGAATTGAAAAGAAAGGGAGACAGAACATCTATTTTTCTAAATAGAAGCCTACCTGATTAATCAATATAGTTCGGAAATACATTTCCCTTAGAAAATCAATGTTTTTTTATAGAATACTAGTTTTGCGAAAGATATTCTGAAAAATGTGAATACTCGGATAGGTTTTGGATAGGTTTTTTCTTGGTGTTACAAAAAACAGCTCCAAATTTCGTATATTAAGGATCAGCCCTACTCCCCTTTAGATTAAGAGGTGAAAAAGAAATGGAAAAAGAAATGTATGGGAAAGGAGGCAGCTGCGAAAAACAAATAGAAAAGAAGGACGAGGGTTTTTTTGGCCCAGAGAAAGCTGGAATCAAAAAAGGAGTTATCGGCGGGATCATAATGATTGGAATAGCAACAGTGTGGTTTATCGGAGGATTATACATTGGTCTAATCTTCTTTTATCCACCAATTCTCTTCCTGATAGGAGTATATGCTTTGATAAAGGGCTTAGTGACCGGTAATGTTAACGGTGAGAAACAATCAACAATGACTGAAGGGTGATAAAAAAATGGTGGAGAAAAAATTGGAAAACAACGGACAGGATGGAGGTACAGTATCTTTTTGCTCTACAAAGCCATATAATCCAGTTAGATACAGAAATAACACAAACGAGAGCAACCTGGAATGGAACTTGATCATTGTCGGTGGAGTGATTGCATTTGTCGTTTCACTGGTTCTTGGATTCATGATGGGTTTCTTGCTTTGGGATGCAGATAGTTTTACAATATCTGTCGTCATAATCCTTGTAAGTATGATATCATGGTTTATTGGAGGGTTATATGCTGGTATCAGAGTAAGAAAATTCGGTGGAACGCACGGAGCCTTAGCAGGAGCGACATGTGCCATAATCTCAATACCAATAAACATCATACTTGGAATGTCCGTAGATGTAGGATCAGCAATTTTTGCAATACTGTGGGCGATGCTTTTTGCAGGGATTGGTGGATTAATGGGGTATTATGCAACGAAGTCAAGCAAGATACAGCCTCAGCCAAGCAATCAGACTTTTTCTGGGTAAAAACTGGAGTCTAGATCCTAAAAAAAGGAATTTTTATACTGATGATAATAGGAAAGAATTAAATATTTCATATTGTATATATAAAAATGTAGGGAGTTGGAAAATGGATAAAAGAAGATATTTTATAATAGGTTCGTTTGTCATTCTAGTATCTTTTATTTTTATTATTGCAGCTTGCTCACAATTACTAGCAAATAGTAATATTAATTTTTTAAATAGTAATTCAAAAGCAAGTGAAGGATTCAATACATTCGCGGATGTAATGAAAAATGGAATAAACTATATCAATAATAAAGATAATAATAACGGTATGTCACCTTATGATCCAGCTTCTGTAGAAAGTTTTGTAAGACAGATGAACATTCGTACTCAACAGATGTTAGATCAGCAATTAAAGGACGCGATACGACAAGCTGAACAGCAAAGGCAAATAGAGCAATTTAATCGTAATCAGATGTTACATCATTATCCATGAAGCGCCTAATTACAAAAAATCCGTATCGGTTATACTTACCATTACCAGCTCGAATTGGAGTAGCACTTACTGTTTGTGTTACTATTCTTGCTATTCTTTTTTTTCTCATTTCTTTCATTTCATCTTTTCAACAAAATAGCTGGAGTAGCTTTCAATCTATTGAAATTCTCTTAGAATTAACAATTTATATTCTTACACTAAGTAGTTGTTGTATACTTTTATACTTCAGATTTTACAAGGTATGTGGATTGATCATTATTATCTTAAGTATCCCTTTTCTGTACTATATTTGGTTTCTTGGAATATTCAGTTTACTTGGTGGGATACTTATCCTATTCTCGAGAGAAAAAATCAATGATCTCATTTTAGATCTTATCACTATTTATGAAAACATATCAATAAGCAAAATCGCTGAAGAATTATGTATAAAAGAACCGATAGTTGAAAAATCCATTCAAAAACTAATGTTCGAGGATGCCCCGATTACTTATAATAATATAACAAAAGAAGCCACATACAAGGTACAACATAAAAAATCATCAAAATCAACACATGAGAGATATCTTGGTGGTGTTCTAAGTGCCAATTTCTCTATCGGTGAAAAAAAGTTTTTATCAAGCCGTGGGTATGGCGTTTATGCAACAAACCAAAGATTGTTTGTTCTAAAACCATTTAGTGATTTCTTGACTGTTAAAAATAAAAAAATAAATTATCACTTGTTGAAGCGGCCTCTTGGATGGGATAAAAGTGAACATGCAATATGTGAATTAGAAAAACATAAGCAATATATGTTTACTAAGGATAATATTGAAAAAATTGGGTTGTCAGTATTTAATGAAAACTTGGCATCTCTGAAAATATTTGGAAAAGATAACAAACCCTTTCAAATGTTAATAAGTAATAAAAAAGTCTATATAAAATTAAAAGAATTAATAAAAATATTTGAAATAAATCAATAAACAAGTAAAGAAAGGTTTATGATTTTAATTATCCTTATTTTGTAATTTTTTTTCAAGGAATTCAATTGGAGTTTTGCAAACTTTCTTATTTCTTTATTTTTCCTTTTTTTATTCTATATTTATATACTTTCAAAGTATCTTTTGCCCTCGTTCTTATTAATTCATTTTTATC